>JAUWRQ010000011.1 GCA_030610515.1 Candidatus Eiseniibacteriota bacterium
CCTCATCAAACGCCAGCGTGGCCCCGAAAACATAGTCCATGCCGGCGCCGAATCTCAGGGCGAGTGGGCCGCCGCCCACGGGCATTCGGTAGAAGGCGTAGGCGGAAACCAGCTTGCCGGTGGCTTCGAAGTCTGCATTGTCTGTATAGCTAAACCACCCGTAGTCGTCCTCCACCCAATAGCTGTACCCCCCATCACTGGACAGAGGCACGAATTCCATCCCGACGCCCCAATTCGCATCCAGCAGGTATTCGACGCTCGCTCCGAAGAGGAAACCACCCGTGAGCTCGTCGTCGCTGAAACCCCAATCGATGTCGTCGACGCCTTCGTAGATGTCGCGCACCATGCAACCTACGTCGTCGATCGTATCGTTGACATCCTCGTGTGCGTAGAAGCCGGATCCCACAAACCCTCCGACTCGAATCTGGCCTGCCCCCGAGGCGACCGAACCGAAGGGCAGCGCACAAGCCAACAGGCAGATCACGAACACCCGGGCGTTTCCGAACTTCATCGCAGATCCTCCTCGCGACGACGCCAGCACGCCGAGCGGGACAGCCAACCGGCGATGCGTCGCTTTTCGAATCCTCGCTCCGCCTCTCGCGCACTACGAGCGACGGGCTCCCGCTGCGCGCCACGTCCCCCTTGAACCGGGGCCGACCGAGCACCACTAATCCTACTCAAGCTCATCACAGCTGAAACCGCAGCTTACGTCTATCAGCGCGCGGTTTGCCCGTCAAGCATCAAGTTCGTGCCTTGCTGACACCTGCGGCCCATTTCGCCTTGACACCCCAGGAAGCATGACGATACACTCTTTCGAGCCACAATCCCCGGCCTGGTCCCATCTTCGGGGGGTCGGGGGTTCGTTCGACCCGCGAGCAGCACTCGGTTGAAAGGACTGTCTGTTACTTGCAGGCTTGGGCGGCACCGCCTTCTGAAGCACGCGCGGCTATTTGGACAGCCCCGGGGTCGTTCCTCCGACGGGGAGCGGCTCGGGGTTTGCGCGCGCAAAGGGCCATCGGGGGCCCTACGGCGGGCCCGCGAACGTCGCCGCCTCTCAAAGAAGGCGCCTGCCGCGTCACCCCAACCTGAGAGGGCATGCCACGATGAGAGAAGTCTTCATCGGAAGAGAGAACCTCAGGAAGCTCATCGGGAGGTGGGCCAAAGAGCGCCGGGTCTACGTTCCGGTCACGTTCGACATCATGAACCACGAGGAGACTCCCGACTACGAGCTCGTCGGCGACGCGGTTCCCGAGAACATGCAGCTCCACGGCGCGGCTCCGGCCCACGCTCCCAAGTCGTTCCTTTTCTACCCGAGGGAAGTCGTGGCCAAGTACCCCTCGAGCGACCCGGAGGCAGACGTCAGCGCTCCGCCCACGATCGTCGTGGGACCGCGAGGCTGTGACGTTCGGGGACTCCAGAAGTTCGACAAGGTCTACTGGAGCACCGAGAACTTCACCGAGGAGTACGACGATCCGTTCTACATTGAGAAGAGGAAGAACACTTTCATAGTCTCCGTCGACTGCACTGCCGCCAAGGAGACCTGCTTCTGTACGCGTGTCGGCGGCGAGCCCTACCCTGAGGACGGATTCGACCTGAACCTGGCTCCGATTGAGCCGGGTTTCGTTGTTACGGTCGGGTCGGAGAAGGGTGATACACTGCTGGTCGGTAACGACGACCTTCTGATGGAGGTTCGACCCGAGCATCTTGAGGAGCGGACGCGCAACCGGAACTCGGTGGCGGAGGCCGTGAATCGCCACAACGCCGAGTTCGAGGTCGACGCTGCGTACGACAAGTACGATCTTGAGGGCACGCTCGACGCCTGGATGGAGGTCACACAGAACTGTGTCGCGTGTTCGGCGTGCAATCGTACGTGCCCCACGTGCACATGCTTCCTCCTCGTCGACCAGCCGGCCACGGGCGGCTATGAGCGAACGCGCAACTGGGACACCTGCCTCTCGATCGGCTTCGCCCGCACCGGAGGCGGAGGCAACTCGCGCGCGGCTCTCGCCGAGAGACTCCGGAACAGACTCCGCTGCAAGTTCGAGTACTCGCGAGACAGGTACGGCCTCGTTACCTGCACCGGCTGCGGCAGATGCATCGATGTCTGCATGGGCAAGATCGACATGAGGGAAGCCATCAAGCACGTCCTCACGGAGAATGCGAAGGTATGAAAAACCTCTACAGGCCAATCGAGAGCGTGATCGAGGACATCAAGCCCGAGACGCCGAACATCACGACCTACAGGTTTCGTCCGAAGGAGCCCGTTACGTTCGCGGCCGGGCAGTTCGTCGAGCTGACGGTTCCCGGAGTCGGGGAGGCTCCGTTCACGCCGTCCTCCAATCCGAACGTGAAGGACACGCTCGAGATCACCATCATGCGGGTCGGGACCGTGACCGCCGCCCTCGAGAAGATGAAGGTGGGGGACACCGTCGGGCTGCGGGGACCGTACGGGAAGGGCTACAACATGGAGGACTTCTACGGCAAGGAGGTCCTCATCATGGGCGGCGGCGTGGGCTTGGCCCCGCTGCGCTCCCTCATCCTGGCGCTCTTCGATGAGATCGACAAGTTCAAGAAGATCTCGATCCGCTACGGCGCAAGGACCCCCGAGGACATCGTGTACAGAGACCTTCTCCCCGAGTGGGAGAAGATGAAGAACACGGAGGTTCTCCTCACCATCGACGAGCCTCATCCCGAGTGGAGTGGAACGGTCGGCGTCGTTACCGTCCTCCTGGACGGGCTGCCCCTTCTCACGACGGTCGACGTTGAGGATCTCCCATTCCACGCTGAGAGCGCAGTCGCGTGCGTCTGTGGACCTCCGATCATGCTCAAGTTCGTGAACATGACGCTTCTGGAGAAGGGCTTCAAGCCGGAGAACATCTATCACTCGATGGAGCGGAACATGAGCTGCGGGCTCGGCAAGTGCGGGCACTGCATGATGGGGGAGTACTACATCTGCAAAGACGGTCCCGTCATGACGGCGGCGCAGATAGCGAAGTTCGAAGATCCGTTCTAGTGAGTTCTCGCTCGAGGGGTTAACCGACATGCCAGAGACCAAGAAGGCGTCGTGTCTCTTCTGTTCTCTCCAGTGCGGGTTCGCAATGGAGATGGACGCGGGCGTACCGGTGCGGGTCGACTTCGACACCGAAGCGCGCCAGAACCTGGGCTCGCTGTGCGTCCGGGGACACTACAATCACGAGCTTCTGACTCATCCCAAGAGGTTCCTGGCCGCGACCGTCAACAGGCGGAGGGTTCCGTGGGCAAGTGGTGTGACCAAGGTCGCGGGCAAGCTTGCTGAGATCAAGGGGAGCCACGGCGGCGACGCGCTTGGCGTGATCGTCGGGACGGAACTCTCGAACGAGGATTACGAGACGGCCGCGGCGTTCGCGGCGGGCGTCCTGGGGACCGCTAACCTCGCCGTAGCGTACGACGGGAGCGACTTCCCGTTCCTGACGGGCGGAGGCGCCGGCGACGCGACTCCGGAGGACCTCGACGCGGCCGACTGCTTCGTCCTCGTGGGCGACGTGTTCTGGGGACACCCCACCGTGGCCAAGCGCGTGATAGGCGCGCGCCACGGAGCGAGGTCGAACCGCATCTACACGATCAACCCTTATCGCACCAACACCGACTGGTTCGCGGACAGGCACATAGCGACGGCCCCGGGCGCCGAGCCCGTCGTGCTGGCCGGCCTTCTTCGCGCCATGAACGCCGGCGGCGCTCCGGAGATAGCGCGGTCGAAGGCGGCCGCGGCCGCCGGCATGCCCGAGGCCGAGCTCGCGTCGATCGCCAAGGACATCAAGGAGCACGAGAAGGTCGTCGTTCTCGTCTCCTCCAGGCTCGGAGACTCGGTGTCGGGTTACCTGACGGGCAAGCTGGCAGCCGATCTCGCGAAGGCGGCAGGCGGCAAGTACGGTCCGCTCTTCCGCGGCGGGAACGCCATTGGAGCCTTCGAGAGGATCGGGTCGGCCAAGACGGTCCCCGACATCCTCGCGGGCGTCGCGGACGGCACCATCAAGGGCCTCGTCGTCTTTGGCCCCGACATCCTCCAGCTCTACCCGGGCGCTCTGGCGGGGGACGACGTAGAGAGGCTCGAGTTCCTGGCCGCATCCTCCGTGTTCGAGAACGACGTCACGAAGCACAGCGACGTGGGCCTTCCGCAGTCCGTGTGGACCGAGATGGAGGGCAACTACTCCGCGTCGTTCGGCATGGCGACTGCGGTCGCTCCGGTGACGGCCCCACAGGGCGACGCCACGTCGGTCGCCGAGATGCTGAGTGCGATTGCCAAGGAGATGAGTGCGTCGCTCGGGGCCACGTCTCCTGCCGCGCACCCGCCGATCGAGATCGACGTTGACGTGGCGCTCTCGAAGCTCGCCGACCTCGGGAAGAGCGAAGAGCTCGATCTCATAGAGGCAATCAGCCCGCTTCACAGGTGGGACGGGGCCATAACCGGACGCATGAGTTTCGCGCAGTCGATCTCGCCGTACTGCGACGTCTGGATCGGCGAGGAAGCGGCGGGCGAGCTCGGAGTGGAACAGGGCTCAACCGTCGCGCTGTCCTCCGACAGAGGTGAGACGCGCATCATCGCCACCGTCACGAGCAGAATGCCGGGCGGCCTGATCGCCATACCTAGCTACGTGCCGGATGCCCGCGGTCTTTTCAAGTGGACCGCGAACGCGGGCACGAGGTGGTTTGACGTGTCCGCTGAGCGGGCGAAGGTTACGCCCGAGGCGTAGAAACCGGGGCGGATGGCTTGAAGGCCCTCGCCGCTCACACCGGGAGACTTGGATGAACAAGAGGAACGTCCTGGACTACGGGCGCTGCATCGGCTGTCGAAGCTGTATCGCGGCGTGCTTCTACTCCCACAACGGCCAGGATCATCTCGAGGCCTCGCAGGTCTTGGTCAACACGGTGCTGCAGATGAATTGCCGGCACTGCGAGCAGCCGCTCTGCGAGGCGGCGTGTCCGCAGGAGGCCATCAAGCGGCGCGACGATGGTCTTGTGGTCCGCAGCAACGTCAAGTGCAGCGGGTGCACATCGTGCGCGCAGGCGTGCCCGTTCGGGGCGATCGACCTCGTGAAGACGCGCCACACGATGCCGAAGTGCGATCTCTGCAGCTGGCGGACCCTCGAGGAGAAGGACACAATGTGTGCGGGGACGTGTGTGTCGGGCGCCCGGACCTTCGAGGACATCAGCGACACCGAGTTCCAGAGAGGCAGACCGATGAGGGGCGGACGCACCGTCGAGAAGACCGTGCGGCGCGAGCACTAGAACCCGCGGTTCCAAACGTTCGAACAGGACCAACGGAGAGGTAACAGGATGGCTTCGACACTGAGCATGATTCTCTACTTCCTGATCTTCCCGGGCCTGCTCTTCACGGCAGCAGTCGGGCTCCTGACGACCTGGGTGGACAGGAAGGTATCAGCGCGCGTCCAGTGGAGAGTTGGGCCTCCTTGGTATCAGCCCTTCGCTGACATCCTCAAGCTCATGGGGAAGGAGATCGTGATCCCCGAGGGCGCGAAGAGGACCGGGTTCCTCCTGGCCCCCCTGGCCGGTCTCGCTGCGGTGGGTGTGGTGTCGATGATCCTGTGGCTGACCAACATGAGGGGCACGGGCTTCGTGGGCGACCTCATCGGTGTCATCTACCTTCTCACGATCCCCTCTCTCGGCATGATTATCGGGGCCTCCGCGTCCTCGAATCCGCTCGCCAGCGTCGGCGCCAGCCGCGAGATGAAGCTGGTCCTCGCGTACGAACTCCCGTTCGTGATCGCAATCTTCACCGCGGTCACGAAGATCTCGCCGATGTCGCTCAGGCTCGATTCCATCATTCAGTACCAGGACGCGAACGGCGTGCTGCTGGGCAGCGCGTCCTGCATCATCGCGTTCATCGTCTGCCTCCTGTGCATGCAAGCCAAGCTCACGTATCCGCCTTTCGACATCCCGGAGGCGGAGACCGAGCTCATGGACGGCACACACATGGAGTACTCGGGCCCCGCGCTCGCGGTCGTCAAGACCACGCAGGCGATGATGTTGTTCACGCTGCCGGTCTTTTTCATCACCATCTTCTGGGGCGGGCTCAAGCTGACCGGCTGGGGCCTCCTCTACACGATTGTCAAGTACGTCATCATCGTGACCATCGCGGTACTCATTAAGAACACGAATCCCAGGGTGAGGATCGACCAGGCCGTCCGGTTCTTCTGCGGGCCTGTGACCGTTCTCGCCATCATCGGCATGATCCTCGCGGTCGCGGGGTTCTAGATCGAACGGAGCGAGGAACGAATGGGCGCAACGAACTGGGGATTCAAGAAGTCGCTGTGGGTCTTCCATCTGAATGCGGGGGCCTGCAACAACTGCGATATCGAGGTTCTGGACTGCCTCTGTCCGAAGTACGACATCGAACGCTTCGGGATGAAGCTCGTGGGCAGCGTGAAGCACGCTGACGTGCTTCTAGTGTCGGGCAGCGTTCCGCGCAAGGTGGTGCCGCAGCTCATCGAGGCGTACGAGCAGGCACCGAAGCCGGTGGCCGTCGTCGCGCTCGGCGCGTGTGGCTGCACCGGAGGGATCTTCAAGGACGGCTACAACTTCGCGGGGCCGATCGACAAGCACATCCCCGTGGACGCCTACGTTCCGGGTTGTCCCCCGAGGCCCGAGGCGATCATCGACGGCATCGTCAAACTCATGGGGAAACTCTAGGAACGGGGCGTCCGTCCGAAGGCTGAAGAGGGCGCCCGGATCCGGATACGGGAGGGTCGAGACAATGAGCAAGCAAGTTCTCGATGGACTCAAGGCCAAGTTCGGGGACAGGGTCGACATCTTCGAGCGGAGCGAGCGCCGGGCGTACGTCACCGTCTCGAACGACGACTGGATCCCTGTGACGAGGCACATGTACGAAGAGGCGAAGGGGAGGCTGGCGACGGCGACGGGGAGCGACAGGAGCACGGGTGTGGAGCTTCTCTACCACTTCGCGTTCGACAGGGACGGAACGGTGGTGAACATTCGGACGACGCTTCCGAAGCCGTTCCCGAAGATTGAGTCGCTGACGACGTACTACCCGGCTGCGGACTTCATCGAGCGAGAGATCTTCGACTTCCTCGGCGTCGAGTTCACGGGCCACCACGATCCACGGAAGATCCTTTCCTCCCACGATCGCCCCGCGGATTTCCACGCGATGAGGAGGGATGAGTAGATGAGCACGCTCATACCGATCGGCCCATTTCATCCCGTCCTCGAGGAGCCCGAGTACATCTCACTGTACGTGGACGGCGAAACGGTCGAGGACGCCGACATAGATCTCGGCCGCATTCACCGCGGCATCGAGCTTCTCGCGCAGGAGAAGACCTACGACCAGGACACGTTCCTGGTAGAGAGGATCTGCGGGATCTGCTCGGCCTCCCACAGCTGGGCCGCGTGCCTGGCGATGGAGGACATCGTCGACGTCGTCATCCCGGACCGCGCCCGCTATCTCAGGACCATCGTCCACGAACTCGAGCGGCTTCACAGCCACATGCTCTGGGTGGGGTTGGCCGGGCACATCCTCGGGTATTGGACCGTCTTCATGTGGGGATGGAAGTACAGGGAGCCGGTTCTCGACTGCCTGGAAGCCATCACCGGCAACAGGAACAACTACGCGTGGTACTGTCCCGGCGGAGTACGGCGGGACGTGGCGGACGAGATCTGGCCCGGTGTTCTCAAGGCGATGGACGAGTTCGCCGTCCAGACCGACATGCTCCTTCACGCGATCCTGGACGATCCGGTTATCCTCGGGCGGCTCAAGGGCGTCGGCATTCTCACGACCGAGGACGCGATAGCATACGGGACGCTCGGCCCGACGGCGAGAGGGTCCGGCGTGCCCATTGACGTGCGGCGAGACGAGCCGTACGGCGCATATTCCGAGGTCGACTGGGACGTCATGGTCCAGGACGGGTGTGACTGCCTGGCGGTCGCGGCGGTGCGGCTTCTCGAGATGCTGGAGTCGGTCAAGATCATAAAGCAGTGCATCGAGAAACTACCGGCCGGGCCCATCGCGACGGAAGTCCGCGAGATCCCAAGAGGAGAGGGCATCGGCCACATCGAGGCCCCGCGCGGCGAGACCTTCCACTTCATACGGTCGAACGGCACGAACATGCCGGAGCGCCACAAGATGAGGGCGCCCACGTTCAACAACATCCCGTCATTCAGGCCCCGCGTGAAGGGCGAGTCGATATCGGACGCGGTCCTCATCTTCGCCGTCATCGACCCATGCTACAGCTGCACTGAGCGCTTGGCCGTGCTGGGACCGGACGGAAGACCATACATGAAGGGTAAGGACCTCATTGCGCTCTCGCATGCGAAGACGGAAGAGCTCAGGAAGAACTCCTAGTCCCCGGGGGTAGAGAGATGCCACAGCTGCTCATACCGATCGTCGTCCCGGCCATAGCCGGCGGGCTCTGCCTTCTCATTCCGAGAAGGGTGAAGTTCGTAAGGGAGCTCCTGAGCCTGTTCGCCCTCGCGTGTACTTTCACCGTAGCGCTACGGCTCTTCGGTCAGTGGCCGCTTTCGTATGTGAAGGACTGGGTGGTGCTGGGTGGGCTCACGGTTCAGTTCGACCTTCTCCTCAACCACTTCAGCGCATTCGTCATCGTGTTCGTCGGGCTCTTCGGGCTGGGCGTCGGACTCTACTCGATGTCTTGGCTCTCGCCCGAGCACGACGGGCGCCGCTACTACGCGTTCCTTCTCTGGACGGTGGCCGCGAGCTCGGGGGCGGTGCTGGCGAACAACCTCCTGGTGCTCCTGGTCTTCTGGGAAGCACTGACGGCGATCCTCTTCCTCTACGTGAACACGGGGTTAAAGAAGACCGAGGCGTCGGGGGGCGCGTCGAAGAGCTTCATCATGCTGGGCTTGTCCGACGCGGCGCTCTTCATCGCAGTCGCCATGATCTGGGTGCGCTTCGGCACGCTCAACATGAACGAGCTGTCGATCTTCGTCGGAGACGGGATGACGACGACCATCTACATCCTCATGATGATCGGCGCCATCACGAAGGCCGGCGCGATGCCGTTCCACACGTGGATCCCGGCGGCCGCGAAGGGAGCACCGACGCCCGTCATGGCGCTCCTTCCAGCCTCGATCGACAAGCTCCTGGGCATCTATCTTCTGGCTCGCATCAGCCTCGATATCTTCAGCGTCGGTCACGGGATGATGCTTCTCCTCATGATCATCGGCGCCGTCACGATCTTGGGCGCCGTCTTGATGGCGCTCATCCAGCACGACCTCAAGGTCCTCCTCTCGTACCACGCGATCAGCCAGGTCGGATACATGGTGCTGGGCATCGGGACGGGAGTCCCGATCGGGATCGCGGGCGGCATCTTCCACATGCTCAACCACGCGATCTACAAGGCGTGCCTCTTCCTCTGCGCCGGCTCCATCGAGAAACAGGCCGGGACGACCGAGATATCGAAGCTAGGCGGTCTCGCGCGGGCGATGCCGGTGACGTTCGTGACGTGCGCAATAGCCGCTTTTGCCATTTCCGGCGTTCCGCCGTTCAACGGGTTCGTCTCGAAGTGGATGGTCTACTCGGGCCTCGTCGAGCTCGGCGCCCGGGGGATGAACTACTACTGGATCTTCCTCGTCGCGGCGCTCTTCGGCAGCGCGCTGACACTGGCGTCGTTCGTGAAGGTGCTCTACTCGGGCTTCCTCGGACAGCGGCCGAGCAAGCTCGCGCAGGTCCGCGAGGCTCCGTGGGCGATGCAGGTTCCGATGATCGCCCTGGCGATACTGTGTGTCGCGTTCGGCGTCTGGGCCAAGTTCCCGATCGAGCGCTTCATCAACCCGATAGTGCACGGCGCGGTCACGATGGGCGCGAGGGGCGGGATCGATCTGGGGGTCGGTGCGTGGAGCCCCGGGGCCGCGACCACTCTTATGGTGCTCGGCATCGTGTTCGGGTTCCTGGTCTTCCTGGCCGGCAGGATGACGAGAATCCGTACCGGACACATCTTCATCGGTGGGCACAAGCCACCCGCGAATCTCGACTCGATGCACGTTTCAGGCACGGGCTTCTACAACACGATCCGCGAGACGAAGGGACTCTCGGGCATCTTCGCGAACGCGGAGCAGCGCA
>JAUWRQ010000235.1 GCA_030610515.1 Candidatus Eiseniibacteriota bacterium
CCTGCAGGCCCACCAGCATGATGACTGCGGGTGATTGCTTCCCGAGATCCAGTCTGCCGGGCTCACCCAGGGTGTTGATCAGCTCTTCATGAACGATCTTCACCACTTGCTGGCCCGGCGTGAGGCTTCGAAGCACCTCTCCGCCGACGGCCCGCGCCGTGACCTCATCGACAAACCGGCGCGCGACCTTGAAGTTCACGTCGGCTTCGAGCAACGCCCGCCGAACCTCGCGGAGCGCCTCCTCGATGTTCGCCTCTGTGAGTCTACCTCTCCCGGTGAGCGATCGGAACGCGCTCGAGAGCCTCTCAGACAGCTGATCGAACATGCGTCCCCGACCACCTCCAGGAAGGATTCACTCCGCACGCCCCGGACTCCACACCGTGTGAGTCTCGAGAGCGAAAGGGTTGCAGAGCAAAGGCGAACGCACCCGCCAACGCCCCGACGACGGACACACGAATACCCGTCCCGCCGAGCCGCCAAGCTCCGGGCCTGCAACTGGCACAGCCTTGAGAATATACCAAAGCGGCAGATATGGCGCAAGGGGAAAACGAGCGGGCGGCGGCCCTACGCGGCCCTAGGCGGCGCCCGGAAGGGCGCTCTCGGCCGCGCCCCGGAGACCCCGAACCGCCTCTCCGATGTCGCCGGCCCTGAAGATGGCGGAGGCGGCGACGAGTGCCTCTCCTCCGTTGGCCACGACTGTGCCGGCGGTCTTGGGCCCGACTCCGCCATCGACCGCAATCAAGAAGCCGAGGTCGCGCTCTGCCTTGAGCTCGGCGACGTGCGCCAGCTTCGGCATGACGTCCGCGATGAAGCTCTGCCCCGAGTGGCCCGGGTTCACCGTCATGACGAGCGCGAGGTCGATGTTCGCGAGATGGGGCTCGATGAGATCCGCGGAACTAGGCGGGTTGACGGCGAGCCCCGCCTTGACGCCCCTTCCACGGATGTGGCGGATGAGCTCCGCCACGTCGTAGCACGCCTCGGCGTGGAAGACGACGTAGTCGGCTCCCGCCTCGATGAAAGGGTCCGCGAACTCGTCGGGGTTGGTAACCATGAGGTGCGCGTCTATCGGGAGATCGGTGGCGCGGCGGACCGCCTCAACGATGAACGGACCCATCGTGATGTTGGGCACGAAGTGTCCGTCCATGACGTCGACGTGGATCATGTCGGCGCCCGCGTCTTCGACCGCCCGTATTTCATCTCCGAGCTTCGTGAAGTCCGCGGACAGTATCGAAGGTGCGATGAGAATCCTGCGCTCTGACATGTAGTCCCTCCGTGCGACGTGCGCTCTCCCACCCGCTGGTTGCCCGTCGCGGTCACCCTCGGCAGACAGCGGCGCTACCCCTTCCCCACCCGCAACGTCACTCCCGCGCCCTCGACGACGCGCGCGCCCGCCACCGGTTCCTGCACAACAACCACGTCTCGGAGCAACCGACTGCCGCCGCGCAGGTTCCGGACCGAGCGCACCACGAGCCCCAGCTGCTCCGTGATGAGGCGCGCCTCCTCCGGCGTGCGTCCCACGAGCGACGGCATGACGAGTGCGAGCGGTCGCGGTCCCAGACTCACGACCATGCTTATCCCGCTGCCGGCGGGCTGTATCGAGCCGCTGCGCGGCATCGTGCCGACGATTCTGCCGCGTTCAACGCGGTCTGTGTGCACCTCACCGACAGAACTGATGGCGAAACCCGCCGCCTCAGCATCGAGCTGCGCCTGACGCGCGGTGAGTCCAGCGAGCGGAGGAACAACCTTGAGGTCGAGCCCGGAACTCACGACGACCGCGATGGTCCTTCCCCGCTTCGTGTCGACGCCGGGCTCCGGCATCTGCCTGACCACGGCCCCCACCGGCAGTTTCGGATCCGGCTGCTCAGTCTCGACGCGGACGCCCAGCCCAGCTTCCTCCACCATGCGCCGGGCCTCGATGAGGGAGCGGCCGACCAGATCGGGCGCGGGCACGAGATCGCCCTGCCTCACGATGATGGGCATGACGACGTAGTTCACGAGGAGCCCCGCGCACAGCAGCGCGGCGACGACCGCCGAGAGCGCAAACAGGCTCCGCTTCACCAGCGCCGGCAGCTCGAAATTCACCTCGCGGCCCAGAACCCTCACCCTGCGACCTCCTCGGCGATCTCCAAGTCGAGCGAATACGCGCCGTCCGACTCGGGCACCTCTATCTCGTCGGCCGAGAGAAGATCCTCCTGCTCACCGTTCCTCTTCACGAGTCTTGCGGCGAAGGATCCGTCGATCGCGTGCTTGTGCGGCATTGTCCGAACGAATCCCCCGTCGATGAACATGGAGGGCACGTACGGTGTCGCGTCCTCCACCACGAACTCGGGACGCTTCTTCAGGAAGTGGCTAATGACTTGCTCGTTCTCTTCAGGCTCCATCGTGCACGTGCTGTAGACGATGCGTCCCTCGTCCCGGACGAGGTCCGCCGCGTTCAGGAGCAGCCGGAGCTGTCTGCTCGCGTGATGAGCGAAGATCTGGCGCGGGTGGATGCGCTCGAGCTCGGCGGTGTCTTGCTTCGTCCGTTCGCGTGCCCGCAGATCGAACTTCCACCTCGAGTCGATCCTCCTACCAAGGGTTCCCGTCCCGGAGCACGGCGCGTCGATGAGGATGCCGTCCGCCGGGCCCGTGACTTCAGACGTCGCTTCCCCGCAGAGCACTTCGCAGTTAGTGATGCGCAGCCTGGCGATGTTCTCGTTGAGCATCCTGGCGCGCCTCTGGGAGATCTCGAAGGCCCTGATCCTGCCCTGCCCCCGCATGCGCTCGGCGATGTAGGTCGTCTTGCCCCCCGGCGCCGCGCACGTGTCGATGATGTCCTCGCCCGGGGCTGGCGCAAGGAGCTGGACAGGAGCCAGTGTGCTCTCGTCCTGAATCTGCATGAGTCCGTCGCGGAAGCACTGGAGCCCCGTCACGTCTCCCCCGCCCAGCACCTCCAGGCACTCATCGAAGTAGTGCCCGGGCCGCGTCTCGCGCCCCTCCGCCTTGAGCGCCCTCTCGAGCGCGTCCGGCGAGCACGACAGCCCGTTCGCACGTGCCACCAGACGGGGCACCTCGTTGTTGTATTCGCAGAAGACGGCAGTCATGTCGAGCCCGTACCGATCGATCCACCTCCGCACAAGCACGGGCGGATGCGAGTAGACCGCGCTCACGTAGGCGACGGCGTCCTCGTCGATCTTCGGGAAATCCGGCCTCAAGCTCGTCAGGATGTTGCGGAGGACGGCGTTCACGAGTCCGGCCGTCCCCTTGTGTCCGTAGCGCTTGGCGAGATTGACCGACTCATTGACTGCTGCGCGGGCGGGAATGCGATCGAGGTAGTCGATCTGATAGAGCCCGAGCCTGAGAGCGTTTCTGATGGGAAGCGGAAGAGAACGAAGCCCGCCCTTCACATACTGGTCGAGCACCCAGTCGAGTCTGCCCTTCCAACGGAGC
>JAUWRQ010000203.1 GCA_030610515.1 Candidatus Eiseniibacteriota bacterium
AAGGACGGACCGAACGAGCTCCAGCAGGCGTTCATCGACAGGAACTCCTTCCAGTGCGGGTTCTGCGCGCCGGGCGTGGTGCTGACGGTGTCCGAACTTCTGGCGACGAACCCGAGCCCGACCGAGGACGAAGTGAAGGAAGCTATCTCGGGGAACCTCTGCCGGTGCACGGGGTATACGCCGATCGTGGAGGCTGTGATGGAGGTCACACGCAAGGGTGGGTAGGTTCATTCTCTGGCAGAGACACTGAAGACAAGAGGGACGAAAGGGGGCTGGGGATTCTCCAGACGACGTATCCGAGACACGAAGCTGGTTTCTCACATCAGACGGAGGTCTTCTCAATGCACCGTCCGACAGAGCTCTCGGGCAGCCGCCGTGGTCGGCGCTTCCTCGGAATCTTCACGATATGGCTCGTCGCAATCGCATTGATGGCCATGACTCTCCCGTCGCTCGCCCTGGATGCGGTCGGCGGAGAGCCGTTCGATCGGCACAAGTTCGGCATCATGTTCGGTGGCGGGTACGGCCGGGTCTCGATTGGTGAAGCGGGGGTCTTCGGAGAGACATCATCGACTCCCGACGAGTTCTCCATGGGCATGGCCTTCGCCTTCGAGTACGCCTACAGAACCGACAAGCGGTTTTCCGTGGAGGGGTTCGCCACCATGTGGATGGGCACTCTGAACGGCGATCTCGGCAACGAGGACTGGATCGTCTCGGTCATCGGAGGTGGCTTCCGCTGGCGCCCCACCGGCGAGGGGTTCTATTTCAGAGGTGGGTTCGGGGCAAGTGTGGTCTCAGCCAGTCTCGTTGACCCACAGAGCGACGAATACGAGTCCGAGTACACGGATGTCGGGCTCGGCGTCGTGGGCACTCTGGGCTACGACGTGAGGATCGCCAGGACCTTCGCGGCGGGGCCACGCATCGAGGCGATCGCCGTCGATGTCGGCGAGGGTGTGACCGCGACGGCCGTCAACCTGTTGTTCACGTTCACCTTCTAGTCGACGAGGCCGCGCCACAGACCGCAGGGGACACACGATGCCTGACTACACGTACATAGGCCACTCGTCCACACGCATCGACGGGCTCGAGAAGGTGACGGGCGCGGCGCAGTTCGTCGACGACATCGATTTCGGGCCCGACCTTCTCCACGCGGCAATCGTCGAGAGCCCGCACGCGCACGCGTTGATCAAGGGCATCGACACGACCGAGGCCGAGGCCGTCCCGGGTGTGGTCAAGGTCGTGACGGGTGGTGACTTCCCCTACAGGTTCGGCCTCTACATGAAGGACCGTTACATTTTCGCTCAGGATCGCGTGCGGTTCGTGGGCGAGCAAGTGGCGGCCGTCGTGGCGCGCGATTCCAGGGTAGCGTTGCGGGCGGCCAAGTTGGTCAAGGTGGACTACGAGGAGCTCGCGCCCATCTTCGACCCCGAGACGGCGATGAGCGAGGGCGCCGACCTGGTTCACCCGGACCTTGCCGACTACGAGCGCGTCCCGTGGTTCTTTCCTAGGGCCGACACGAACATCGCGCACTGGCGGAAGACCAGAAAGGGCGACATCGAACAGGGTTTCGCCGAGGCCGACGAAATCCTCGAGGACACGTACACCGTTCCACGCTACGCCCACTGCGCGATCGAGCCTCACGTCATCGTTGGCCGGCAGGACCACTCCGGCAGGCTGACGCTTTGGTCATCCTCGCAGTCGCCGCACACGCAGCGCCACCTCTTCACTGAGGCCCTTTCTCCGCTTGGGTTCACGCACAAGGACGTGCGCGTCATCACGCCCTACGTCGGCGGCGGGTTCGGCGGCAAGGCAGGTGTGACGATGGAGATAATCGGCGCCGCTCTCGCTACGGCGGTCAAGGGGCACCCGATCAAGCTGCGCTGGACACGCGAGCAGGAGTTCTACAACACGTACCAGCGCCAGGGCGTCGTCGCGAAGCTCAAGCTCGGCGTCAAGAAGGACGGGACCATCACGGCCATCGAGCACACGCTCTATTGGGACGCAGGCGCCTACGTCGAGTACGGCGCCAACGTCGTGAACGCCGTCGGACTGTCCGCGACCGGGGCCTACCGTATCCCGAACGTCAAGATCGACTCGCTCTGCATCTACACGAACCTCCCGCCGGGCGGGCCGTACCGGGGCTTCGGCTACTCTGAGTTTCACTTCGGGCTCGAGTCGCACGTAACAAGGCTCGCGAAGCGCATCGGCGTCGACCCGGTCGAGATGAGGCGGAGGAATGCCATCAAGGAAGGCGACACGCTCGCCTACGGCGCCGAGATGAACCCCTGCGGCCTCATCGAGGCCATCGACAAAGCCGCCGAGGCCATCGACTGGGGGACGCCCGAGACCTCCGACGACCCGAAGAAGGTCATCGGCAAGGGCTTCGCTCTCATGTGGAAGGCGCCCGCGATGCCGCCGAACGCCTCCTCCTCGGCGTTCCTCAAATTCAGCGAGGACGGCAGCATCAACATCAGCGTCTCGGGAATGGAAATCGGGCAGGGGTATCTGACAGTTATGGCGCAGATCGCGGCCGAGGTGCTGGCTGTGCCGCCGGAGAAGATCCGCGTCGAGACGCCCGACACGGACCGGAATCCGTACGAATGGCAGACGGTCGGATCGCACGTGACGTGGGGTTGCGGCAACGCCGTCAAGGCCGCGGCGGAGGAGGCGCGTGAGAGGATCTTCGATCTCGTGACACGTGCGCTCGGCCACGACCGCGACTCGCTCTATCTCAAGGACGAGAAGGTGAAGAGCACGACTGCCCCCGACTTCGAGCTACCGCTTGAGGATTTCGTCATCGCGGGCATCGGCATGGAGGACGGCACCTTCCGCGGCGGACCGATACTCGGTAGCGGGATGTTCATGCCGGAGGGAAGCTCGGCCCTGTCCGACCCCGAGACGAGCCAGGGTGGTCACCCGAACGTCCACTACACCGTCGGCGCTGCCGGCGTCGTGCTCGAGATAGACAGAGAGACGGGGAAGATGCGCGTGCTTAAGACCGCGCTCGCGGTCGATGTCGGACAGGCCATCAACCCGAATCTGGTCGAGAGCCAGATCACGGGCGGGCTGCTGCAGGGGCTGGCCACGGTTCTCTACGAGGACATGCGGTTCGACGAAGCGGGCAGGCTTCTCAACCCGAGCTTCACCGACTCCAAGATACCGACCTCGCTTGACGTGCCGGACGAGATGATTCCCATCATAATCGAGGTGCCCCAGCCCGACGGGCCGTTCGGCGCGCGCGGAGTGGGGGAGCACACGATGATACCGGCGGCGCCGATGATCGCGAACGCCGTCGAGGACGCGCTGGGTGTTCGCATCAAGTCGATGCCCGTTACCGCGGAGAAGGTGGCGCTCGCGGTTCTGCAGAAGGAGAAGACGTTCTAGGATAGCTGTTGGCCGGACCCGCATGGGCGCCACGGACAAGCGCGCTCCGGCCGGGTTCGCCTACCCGCGCATCGCCGGGAAGGGCGACTAGCCCGGTTCCAGGAACGCGGCAGGTCTTGGCGGCGTGCGGCGTGAGGGAACACACGATGATCCCGCCGCTGAGCATCCCGAACACAGACACGCCCCCGGGTCGATCGACCCGGGGGCGTTGCGATTCCGGAGCTTGCGCAACCATCATTTCAGCAGGAGCATTTTCCTCTCAGAGGTCCCACGGCCCGTCTCCAGGCGGTAGAGGTAGACGCCCGTTCCCACCTCACGAACCTCGTCGGTTTTCCCGTCCCACTCGACCCGGTGAGTTCAGGGCCCTCGAGGCTCATCCAGAAGCGTCGCCACCAACCTTCCGCTCACGTTGTAGAACGTGAGCCTGAACTCCGACGGC
>JAUWRQ010000198.1 GCA_030610515.1 Candidatus Eiseniibacteriota bacterium
ACTTCTGGTTCGTCGGCCGGGATGACGACGTCATCAATACCGGGGGGCACCTGGTCGGGCCGTTCGAGATCGAGTCGGCGCTGGTTGAGTATGATGCCGTCGCTGAGGCGGCCGCGGTCGGCAAACCCGACCCGGTCAACATGGAGGTCGTGAAGGTCTTCGTGACCCTCAAACCCGGGTACGAGCCGTCGGACGACCTGGAGCTGTCGATCATGAACTTCATCCGCAAGAGGCTCTCGCCACTGGCGATGCCTCAGGAAATAGAGTACGTAGACAAGCTGCCGCGGACGCGCTCCGGGAAGATCCTCAGACGGTATCTGAGGGCGCTCGAGTGGGGCGAGGACGTGGGAGATCTCTCGACTCTCGAAGACGACTAGGGTACGACCCAGGCGACCTGCTCATCTGATGAAGGGGCGACCTGTTCCGTCCAACGAGAGCACCGCGACCTGATGAAGGGACCGTGCAATGCGCGGGGCCTGAACTTCAACGAGAGGAAGGCGCGATGGATGAGATGAAGACGGATGTGCTCGAATACGTGAAGGACGAATACGTGGACGACGAGGACGAGGAGGTCACGTTCGACACTCCGCTCATATCCTCGGGTCTCGTGGACAGCTTCTCGATGGTATCGCTCAAGACCTTCATCGAGAAGAAGTACAGCCTGAAGCTCTCTGACGAAGAGGCGACTCCACAGGCCTTCGACACCGTGAACTCGATCGTCGAGCTGGTCAGGAAACACACTGGCTGATCCGGAGGCAGGTGATGGCATACTCAGACGCGGTCCGCGCGGAGTTCGCGGGAGAGATCGAAGGCATCAGGGAGAAGGGGCTCTACAAGGAGAAGCGGTTCATCTGGTCCTCGCAGGGCGCGGAGATCGACGTCGAATTCCCAGAGGGCGCAGGTCACGCGAAGGCGCTCAACTTCTGCGCAAACAACTACCTCGGTCTTTCGAGTCACCCGGACGTGATCGCGGCCGCGCACGAGACTCTCGACGATCGGGGCTACGGAATGAGCTCCGTCCGGTTCATATGCGGGACACAGGACATCCACAGAGAACTGCAGGACAGGGTGTCCGAGTTCCTGGGGATGGAGGCCACGCTGCTCTTCCCCTCGTGTATGGACGCCAACGCCGGGGTCTTTGAGGCCGTACTTGGCGCCGACGACGTGATCATCGCGGATCGCCTGATCCACGCGTCACTCGTCGACGGCATTCGCCTCTGCTCCGCGCAGTACGACACGTTCAAGCACATGGACATGAAACATCTCCGCAAGAAGCTCGAGCTTCACTCCGACAAGCGCCGCACGCTCGTCGTCACCGACGGCGTGTTCTCGATGGACGGCGACCTGGCGCCTATCGATGAGATGTGCGACCTCTGCGATGAGTACGGGGCGATGCTCCTCGTCGACGACTCGCACGCCTCGGGATTTATCGGTCCCAAGGGGAGGGGGACGCACGAGCATTTCGGAGTGATGGACAGGGTCGACATCATCACGACGACGTTCGGCAAGGCGCTCGGCGGCGCGTCTGGAGGCTGTGTGTCCGGACGGCGGGAACTCGTCGAACTGTGCCGTCAGAAGGCCCGCCCGTACCTCTTCTCGAACTCGCTCGCGCCGGTGATCGTCGGGGCGACGATACGAGTGATCGAACTGCTGTCGTCCAGTACCGAGCGCAGGGACAAGCTCGAGAAGAACACCGCGTACTTCCGCGAGCAGATAACGGCCGCGGGACTGAACATCAGGGAAGGCGAGACGCCGATCGTCCCGGTGATGCTGTACAACGCGAAGCTCGCCAACGACATGGCGCGGGACATGTACGCCGAGGGAATCTACGTGATCGGTTTCTTCTTCCCCGTGGTTCCGGCCGGCCAGGCACGGATCCGTGTGCAGCTCTCCGCCGCCCACGAGAAGGAGCACATCGACAAGTGCGTCGAGGCCTTCCGGAAGGTGGGAGAGAAGTATGGCATCCTGGGGCTCGACAAGAAGGGGATCGTCGACAAGTACGGGTTGTAGCGGCTCGTCTCGGAGACCGCTCCGGAATGGTCGAAGCGGGGGTCCTCCCGAGTGAGGGCCCCCGCTCTTCGATCCGTGTGCGATGTGCGCCTACTTGTAGAGCGCACCGGCCTCGTGCCGGGCTCGGAGCTTCTCGAGCATGTCCGCGGCCATCGCGTCGAGGTCGTAGTTGGGCTCCCAGCCCCACTCTTCGCGCGCGGCGCTGTCGTCGATCGACGACGGCCACGACTCCGCGATCTCCTGTCTGTAGTCGGGCTCGTAGGTGATCTCGAAATCGGGGAGATGCCTGCGGATGGCGTTCGCGAGCTCTTCGGGCGTGAAGCTCATCGAGGCCACGTTGAAGTCCCCGTGATGCCGGAGCCCATCGGCATCCGCCTCCATGAGCTGGATCGTCGCCTTGATGCAGTCGGGCATGTACATCATCGGGAGCCTGGTATCCTCGCGGAGGAAGCAGGTGTATCTGCCGTCTTCGATCGCCTTGTAGAAGATCTCGACGGCGTAGTCGGTCGTCCCTCCGCCCGGCAGCGCCTCCGACGACACGATGCCGGGGTAGCGCAGTCCGCGCGCGTCGACCCCGAATCTCCGCGCGTAGTAGTCGCAGAGAAGCTCGCCCGCAACCTTGGTGACGCCGTACATCGTCGCAGGTTTGAGCACTGTCTCCTGCGGCGTGTTCTCTGTCGGACACCCCTCGCCGAAAACCGCTATGGAACTCGGGCAGAGCACCTGCGTGAGCTTGAGCTCTCGCGCCAGCTCCAGCGTGTTCAGGAGGCCCCGGACGTTCACGTCCCAGGCCAGGAGCGGTTCCCGCTCTCCCTTCGCCGACAGGATGGCGGCCATGTGAACGACCGTGTCGACGTCGTGGCGGCGGATGATCTCCCTCAAGCGCTCGGCGTCCCTGACGTCCGTTTGCTCGAAGGGGCCTCCCTCGTTGCCCTCCTGCTCAGGTCTCAAGTCCGAGGCTATGACGTTGTCGCTTCCGTAGCGCTCTCTGAGCTCAACAACGAGCTCGGTCCCGATCTGGCCGGACGAGCCGGTCACCAGAATCCGCTGGATCTTCCCTCGAGGCACGTCGTAACCTCCGCCGTGGTCGCCGGTTTCACGAATAGAGCCCACATAGGTTATCAGATTCCAGGGCCCGCCGCGACACGTATCCTGTGGGCCCGCCGGTCGGCAGGCGCTTCCACGAGCCTCCCTCGTGCAGTATAATTCCCTCGGTCTTGAGGTGCCGAGCGCGAGGGACCGGATTGCGGGGATCCCAATGCACCAGAGGAAGTGGGAGAAGCTCGTCGACCAGATCGAGAGGATGTTCGGGTTCATCGAGCATACGAACGATGAGTTCCCGGAGCGGCAGCTCGAGGTCGAGACCGTCATCTTTGACGGGGCCTCCGGAAGAATGAAGCTCGAGCGCTCGGTGAAGCCGCTCCTGATCGACGAGGTGGCGAGGTACTCCAAGCGGGCCGGCGGCGACGTCGACATCGAGTACGTATATTCGGAGGACGAGTTCGTCGACACCGTGAAGCTCTACCGGTGGGACAAGCTGGCCCGCGAGTGGAAGCAGATGGACATCTCGGCGCTCGGGCGCTGAGAACGACACGCGCGCCCCCAATGAGAGCGGCGCACGACCATCCGGTCCGCTGCACTCCGGCATCCGGCCTGCCGCGCTCCCGCGTCCGGCCTGCCGCGCTCCCGCGTCCGGCCAGGCGTCCCTCCTAAGTGCCCACTCTCGCACGACGGCCATCACTCAGTTTTCCCCTCTTGGTATGAAATTTGCTTGATATGGCGCCCGGGACACCACGTGGGGCCCGGGCGCACTCATGCGTCCTGG
>JAUWRQ010000336.1 GCA_030610515.1 Candidatus Eiseniibacteriota bacterium
AATACGGCCGTCACCTTGTAGGCGGGCTTCGCGGGAGCCACGGGCCTTGGTGCGCTCGCCTTTCTCGGAGCCTTGTACGGCACCATCGGGTCACGTGCCTTGCTCTCACCGTCCGGTGTTCGCGCATCCTCGAGGTCGTCGAGGAGCACCTCGATCTCGCTGCCCGTCGTCTCGAGACTGCCCGGCGCCGCCTCGCTCGACCGAGTCGAGTGGCGGAGGGTCGCCCCCGTACCTACGATGGCGCGCGCGCCTATCACGACCGACGCCGCCGTCGCCATGACCGCCATGACCGTGATTGCAAGAGCCTTCTTGTTCACCTTCCCCCCACGCTCAGTGCGTGCCCACTCACGCCCCTCTAGTAACCGATCACCGATATCGACACGCTGGCTCTGTGTCGGGAATTCCTGCTGACCGCGCTCGACCGGTAATCGAATCCCTCCACGATGACGACGTCCGAGAGCCCCTCGATGTACTCGAAGAACGAGGCGAGTCCCTCGTAGCTACCCTCTATCTGCATCTTGTACGACCGTTTGACGTACTCGCCGTAGGGCGTCTCACCCTTGGGCTCTATCCTCGACAGGGCGAGGCCGAGCCTGTCGATCTCCGCACTCGCGCCCTCCAGGAACCGCTGATTTCCCGGTTCCTCCGCCTCGGAAGGGAGATACCCGGCCACGAGCCCGAGCGCGTCGGAGTGACCCGCGACGTACCGGAGCTCCTTCTCGGCCAGTTCAAGGTTTCCGGTCACGTCGTCGAGCTGCCTGCGCTTCGGAGCGTAGACCGTCGCGTTGGCCACGATGAGGCCAATGAGGATGGCGACCGCGACGACTACGTCCAGCCTAACTCGTCCTTTCACCGCCCTCTCCCGTGTCATCGAAGTCGATCACGTCATTCGTCTCAATGTCGCCGTCGTCGATGGTGTTCCATCCCGCATCGGGTATCACCGCCGCCCCAGCTTCGATCGCCTCCGGCGTCCTCAGTGGACTGAAGACGTCGAACTCAAGGTACTTGTCTCCCTCCTCCGTGAGCCAGGTCGACCTCAGGAGCTTCGGCTCCAGGAAGTGCCCGCGGAAGTAGGGCTCGCCGCGAAGTCCGTTCACGAGCTCCATCAGAATGCGGATGCCGTCTTCCTCGCTTGCCGCCGTCATACGTCCGCTGAGTCTGAGCCCCTGGATCCTCACGCCGCTCCCGCTGTCGTTCTCCGATAGCATGACGCGCGGAAGCCACATCTCGTTCGGAGTGAGACGCGCCACGGCGCGCATGATCCGGCTCCACAGGACGCGCTCGGCGCGCATGCGAACGAGTTCCAGTTCCTCATCGGTGGTCGACCCGCCCTGTTCGTCCACTACCTTCGCGAGCGCCTTCTGCGTGGCAGAGAGGCGAACTTCCGCTGCGGCGATGCCTCTGTCCGACATGGCGATCGCGAGGACGAAGAGACCGATGACGACGACGTTGACGCAGAGGATCGCCGCGAAGATCGCTACGCGACGGACCCTGCGGATCGCCTCGAGCCGCTTCTCACGGCCTTGCCTGTACATGTTGACCCTGAACAGCACCACCTAGCTCCTTCTCGCGAGTCCGAGCGCGACGGCGAACCGCGGCCCCTCGGACTTGAGCTCCTCGATGTCGACGCCGATGTCGCCCATGTTCTCCAGAGGATTCAGCACCTCCGTGGCTATCCCGAGCTCATCCCGCAGTTTCTCGGCCATCCCATGTGCGAGAGCCCGCGCGCCGGTCAAGTAGATCCTGTCGATGCCCTGCTTGCCCGTCTCGTTGTTGTAGAACGCGAGCGACCTCCGAACCTCTCTGAGCACCGTCCTCTGCCAACCCTCGCCGCTCGGAGTGCTCCCACGCGCTTGGTCCTTCTTGCCGTCGGCGTCATCCTCCGACGCTCTTGCGACCAAGGGAATCGAACGCGCGAAGAAGAGCCCCTTCCTGCGGTAGACCGACATCGTGATCGCCGAGATCCCGAGATCGATGACTGCGATCGCCTCGCCATCGAGGAGACCCTCCTCATCAATCTCGTTCATGAGTACGAGCGGCGTAACGTCGACGGTGTCGGGTTCCACTCCCGCCGTGCCGAGCGCCTCGATGTGCGAATCGAGGAGCTTCGTCTCGACCGCCGCCAGGAGCACTTGGAGTTCACCGTTGTCGTCCCCGTTCGCGCCGTCCAGGAGCTGGAAGTCGAGCACGAAGTCGGACCCGCCGAACGGGACATGTTTGCGCGCCTCCCAGTGGATCGACTCGGCGAGCGTCTGCCTGGGCATCTCGGGGAACCTCACGTGCTTCACGCTCACGCCGTGTCCGCCGACCGCAGACACGATCGGCGTGTTCTTCCCCGCGCCGCCCTTCTCGAGCGCCGCCTTGATGGCTTGCGCGGTGGCTTCGTCACGGTTCCCCGACGCGGCGATCTCCGCCATAGCAAGACCGACCAGCTTCGCGGCGCCCGCATGGTGCATCAGGGTAGCCACCTTGACGCTCGTGGCCCCGACGTCCAGACCTGTGACGATTCCGCCGGATCCGAAGAACAAGAGCTTCCTCCCTCACCCTAGTAGAGCGACTGAT
>JAUWRQ010000337.1 GCA_030610515.1 Candidatus Eiseniibacteriota bacterium
CCGCATCGCGCGCCACTTGTAGTGGTCGCCGTGGAGCCAGATCTGCGCGACGTTCTCCCAGCGTCGGTCCTCTGCTATGTCCGCGGGCGGCAGGTGGCAGTGGTAGTCGATTATCGGCTCCGCCTCGACGTACTCATGGAACAGCCTCCTCGCGGCCTCGGTATCGAGCAGGAAGTCCTCGTGGATGTACCTGTCGGCGGGCATCGGGGCGGGCATCGCGCTGCCTCCTCGTCCTGGCTTCGTCGAACTCGTACGACGCGAAGAGGCTACGCGTCCCGGTCGCCCGTGGCAAGATGATGAGAAGATCTCGCTAGGTCGGTGCCAGGGCTCTGTAACGCGGCGGGTTTCTCCGGATCGCCGCGCCGAAGAAGGCGGTCCACGGCGACCCACTCGATCCGCGTCCTGGGGGGCGAGCGCCCGGCTGTGGTATGACGACTGTGGTCCGGGAGGGGGCACCCCCCATCCTGCCCCCTCGCCCGGATAGTGGCCGTCTCTCAGAGGGACCTCGTCGCCTTCCGGCCCGTCCCTCTCCGAACGAATGTATCGACACGCCGGCGCGTGGGCTTGAGAACGCGTCCCCGTCTGCGGGCGGAAAGAGCGAAAAAAGGGTGTGAGTTCACCGTGCGGGCGGACCGTCGGCGCGACGCGGCCCACCCCTAAGGGCAATGCCAGGGACTTAGCATACACGAAAACAGACCCCATCCAAGTGCCGATATGAGAATTGCCTGCCAGGACAATCCGGCACAGAGGAGGGATCTGTCATGTGTCCTATCGGCGATGTGGCGTCCGGTCTTGAGAAGCGCGGTGCGAGCTTCACGGTCGAGTCGCTGGAGAAAGAGCTCCGGCAGGAGTGGGTCGAAGACGCGCTCTCGCAGGCGGGACGGGAGTCCGTCCGCGTGCGACTTCTGCCGGCGACGCTCACGGTGTGGTTGGTGATCCTGATGGGGTTGTTCCGGAGGACGTCTTACGTGAACCTGCTCGAGAAGCTCCACGGGACGTGGTGGACGCGCCGGCGCTGGTCGCCCGAGAAGCCGCCGTGCTCGCGCGCGGTGACGAAGGCGCGCGACAGGATCGGCGTCGAGCCGATGGAGATGCTGTTCGAGCGCTCCGCGGCGGAGTGGTTCACGCAGACCGAGGGCCTCGTCGTCCGCGGCCTTCGCGTGCAGGCCATCGACGGGTCCACGATGAAGACGCCGGACACGCGGCAGAACTCGCGCCGCTTCGGCCGGCCTGGATCGAGCCGCGGGCGCGCGGCGTACCCGCAGCTCAGGATCGTCGCGCTCGCCGACGTGGGGACGCGGATCGTCAAGGCCGTGCGGCACTCGAGATACCGAAAGGCCGAGATCGACCTGGCCAGGGACCTCGTCTCCGAGATCGCGCCAGGAAGCCTCGTTCTGCTCGATTCAGGCCTGTATGCGTACGATCTCCTGTGGGGTATACGCTCGCGGGAGGCGAGCTTCCTCGCCCGGATCGGCGCGCAGGCAAAGCCGACGGTCGTACGCGATCTCGGCCCCGGGGACGCCGTCGTCGAGGTGACGCTCAGGAGCTACCACCGCAGGCGTCATCGCGACATGCCGCGGAAGTGGACGCTCCGCATGATCACCTACCGGCCCGAGGGCGCCGAGGAGGACATCAGGCTTCTCACCGACCTCATGCCGGAGTCGGGCTTCACGCACGACGAGCTGGCGGAGCTGTATCACGACCGTTGGGAAGAGGAGACGATCTTCGACGAGATCAAGACTCACCTCTGCGACTGCGCCACGGTGAACCGTCCGGTCGTCTTCCGAAGCAAGACCCCCGACCGCGTCGTTCAAGAGCTGTGGGGCATGCTCATAGCGTACAACGCGGTCCGGAAGACAATGCACGAGGCGGCGCGGCGGAAGGAGCTGGACGCCCGACGGGCCAGCTTCACTTCGGCCACCGAACGCGTGCGGGAGGCAACGTACGAGATGATGCGGCTGCCGACCAGACGCCTGGCCGCACGGCACGAGCAGATGCTCATCGCGATCGCGCGCGTGCTCGTGCCGAAACGCCCCGGGAGACGCTTCCCCAGGGCGGTGAAGATCAAGATGTCATGCTACCCGCTCAAGAGGAGGCGACGCCGTGCGAGCTAAAGTCCCTGGCATTGCGGCTAGGCTCTGTCTGGAAAGCCCGGAGGAGCCACGGTCTGGCATCCAAGACCACGGGCGATCGGCTGTGAGCGGCCACTCAGATGAAGCCTGACAACTCGACAGCGTGTTTCCAGACACGACCTGGCGGGCGCCGCCGTTCACAGGAATACCTACCTGCCAGCAGTTCTTCCGGCCCGATCTTCTTGAGCGGCGGAAGGACAGGGCCAAGGAGCTTGCGGAGCTTCCGTCTGGCCTCCTTGATCCCCTCTGGTGGCCGCAAACAGAAGTACACAGCTGAGATAGATGCTCGTATTCATGTTCGTCGTCGAGCCGACGATGAGTCTCCAATCGAGTCGTGGACTCGTATCTGAAGATGACGATTGAAATGGGAGCTCGCATCCGGAGTATTGGCCGAGGTCGAGAAACGTTGCG
>JAUWRQ010000189.1 GCA_030610515.1 Candidatus Eiseniibacteriota bacterium
ACCCGCCGATGACGGCGCCGTGCTTCGTCTGCCTGAAGTAGATGCCGAAACTGAACGAGATGATCATCGGGTGGAGGAAGCGCTCGAGCGGCTCGGTGACGAGGATCTCTCTTCTGTAAGGGGTGATGGGAAGCTCGAGGCCGGCGGTGCGAGCGAGCGGGACAGAGTGGCTCCCGGCGGCGTTGACCACGATGGGGGACGAGATGCTCCCGCGGTCCGTCTCGACGCCCGTCACCCTTCCGCCCTCCACGAGCACCCTGCGGACCGGCGTGAAGAGCTCGACGTCCACGCCCAGTCTCCTGGCCCCGTCCGCGTAGGCCTGTGTTACGAGGAACGGATTGGCGCTCGCGTCGTCGGGGCACCACGTGGCCATCCTGACGCCGTCTACGTTCAAGAGGCTCGTGACCTCCCTGCCGATCTCCTCCGGTGTCAGGGCCTGAACCGCGAGGCCGAGGCCGCGCTGCAGAACCACGTTCTTCTCGAACTGCTCGACGTCCTCGTCGGTGTAGGCGAGCACCAGATAGCCGCCCTGCAGGAACTCGATGTCCGCGTCGAGCTCCTCCTCGAGCGATCTGAAGAGCCGGACGCTCTCTATCGCGAGCTCCGTGTTGGCCTCGGTGCTCCACTGTTGGCGGATGCCCCCTCCGCATCGTCCGGTCGCGCCGCTCGCAAGGTACGAAGCTTCCAGGACCACGACGTCCCGCATGCCCCTCTTCGCGAGGTAGTACGCGATCGCGGTTCCAACGACTCCGCCGCCGATAATGATGCACTGCGCGCTAGTCTTCATTGTCCATTCGCGAGAACGCTCGCCCCGTCTCTAGCCCTCATCGTCGCCCGCAGGAGCGCCGGTTCCTCTCCGGTCTTCGTCGTCGCCCGCCAGCACCCCGATCTCGACCGGCCTGGTCGGCGGTCGAACGACCGGATGCTCGATCTCCTCTATGCTGCGCCCGGTCTTGTCCGCGATAATCCGTGTGATGAGACGCGAGCACGTGCGTCCCTGGCACGGGCCCATCCCGCACCGGAGGATCCGCTTGAGTTCCTCCGTCGTCGTGAGGCCCCGCTCGACGGCGCGGACGATGTCGCCGTACGTCACATCCTCGCACCGGCAGATGATGACGTCGTCCCTCATTCCGCTCCCTTCTTCCTCACGAAGTGCCGAACCTCCATGACCTTGTCCCTTTCGACCTCAAGGGAGACGACGGGAGTCCGGTCCATCGCCCTGCTGTTCACGATTTTCGTCACCCTCGCGGTTCCCACCGCCTGGCCTTCGCGATCCAGGGCCGTCACCTCTTCGCCCATCTCCGGGAGCGGCCGGTACTCGTAGGGAACGCGGACGACGGCCGTCTCGCCGTCGCCGGACGCGTCGACCGCGAAGATGGCGAGACCCGGGCAGGCCGACAGGCAGACGCCGCAGCCGTCGCAGGTCTCGACGTCGACCTCGGGCGTCCCGTTGATGTCCCCGTCTATCGTGATGGCCCCCTTGGGGCACGCCGCCACGCACGGGTTGCACGGGATGTACTCGACGCACTCTATGATGATGACGGGTCCGCGCCTGAGCCTCTCCTCGGACGGCAGGGCGCGCTGGAGGTCTTCCTTCTTCAGGACCCCGTCACTTCGATACGACACCTCTTCATCTCCTTCACTTCCTAAGCGTTCTCCGCAAGCCGGAACATCGCTTCCTTGCCGGTCCTTGGTTTCTCGCCGAACGGCCCGGCCCTGAGCGCCTCGAGACCCTCGGCCGCCTCGCTTCTCATTCTCTCGAGCTTCGACCGGTCGACGTTCGGTACGATTCTCTGGGCGGCCTCGATCCCGGCGATGCGCCCCTCGAGCATCGCCGTCGAGGCCTCCTCGATTCCCGATGCGTCACCGGCGATGAGGACGTTGGGCAGCGTCGTTTCCAGGTTGCGCCCGTGAACCGCGACGCGGCCTCCGAGCTCGGCGACGTAGGCCTCATCGCAACCGGCCATGAGCGCGAGCTCGCAGTTGGGGGAGAGCCCCACCGCGAGACAGACCGTGTCCACGTCGAGCTCCTCCTCCGTGCCGGGAAGCACGGTCCAGTCGCGGTCCACGCGGGCTATCGCCGCACGTTGGACGCGGTCCTCGCCCTCCGCTCGCAGGATCGTGTGCGATGTCCTTATGGGGACGCCGGCGCGCCGGATCTTGGCCGCGTGGACGTGGTAGCCGCCGACCTCGGGTAGTCCCTCTATCACCGCGGCAACCTCGACGCCGGCCTGCAACAGCTGATAGGCGACGATGAGGCCTATGTTGCCCGCCCCGATCATGAGAACGCGGTCTCCGGGCACTACGCCGTAGACGTTCATCAGCGTCTGCACCGCGCCCGCGCCGTAGACGCCCGGCAGGTCGCTCCCAGGAAACGCGAGCATGTTCTCGGAGGCTCCAGTGGCCAGAACGACGGCGTCGGCCGACAGACAATGGTGTCTGCCGTCGCGGAGAAGGGAGAGCGTCCCGTCGCCGTAGAGCCCAAGCACCGTCGTCCCGAGCATGAGCCTGGACGGGACTCGGTCGAGCTCGTCCAAGAGCCTGCGCCCGATGTCGATCCCCCTGACGCGCGCGTAGTGCTCCTTCGAACCGAAGAACATGTGTGTCTGTTTGATCAGCTGTCCGCCGGCCCCGTTGTTCTCGTCGATGACGATCGACTCGGCGCCCAGCCTGCCCGCGTAGATGGCGGCCGAGAGCCCCGCGGGTCCGGCGCCGACCACGGCGAGCGGGACGTGCCCGAGATCACGCGGCTCGCCCGGGCGTGACTCGCGCGGCTCGGCGTGGACTACGTGACCCTTGTCGGTCTGTGTCTCGACCTTCATGCCCGCTTCGAGGGGAGTGACACACGTCATGACGTTGGGGACGCCGTTGACCGTCATGAGGCAGGAAGAACACCGCCCGATGGCGCAGAAGAAGCCGCGCGGGCGCTTGAGCTTGATGCTCCTGCGCAGAACCCGCACGCCGGCGGCATGAACCGCCGCCGCGATCGTCTCTCCCTCGCGACCTGTGAGCTTTCGTCCATCGAACTCGAACCCGATCTCTCGACCTCTTACGAATTCGAGGATCGGGTGCTCATTGATTCTCAAGCGCGGGCGCTCCCGGCGGTTCGGTGCGGGTCCACGGCCGTCCTCGCGCGGGCGCACAATGGCATTGCCGCCCCGCTCCCTCGCCACTAGAATGGAGATCTCTGAGAGCCCTCAGGCCGGCGGCTGAACCGGCGCTCGAGGAGGCTCAAGCCCCTGTCGCGACGGTCGAGCCTCCGGTCGGGCCCGATGCTCCCAATCCCGGTGAGAATAGCAGTGGCGGCCATCCCGGGCAACCCGATTTCGCTGTACACGCGCGTCCGCGAAGTCGAATGCAGTGAGGAGAAGTGATGCGGAAGCCCGTCGGTCTCACGATAGCGGGGGAGGAGAAGCAATGCGGAAGCCCGTCGGTCTCACGATAGCGGGGTCGGATTCATCCGGCGGCGCCGGCATCGAGGCCGATCTCAAGACCATGGCGGCGCTCGGTGTCTATGGGACGGTCGCGCTGACTTCGGTCACGGCCCAGAACACGCTGGGCGTGACGCGGGCCCTCCATCTCGAACCCGGACTCGTGGCCGCCCAAATCGACGCCGTGCTCGAGGACCTGGGGGTCGACGCGGCGAAGACGGGGATGCTCGCCACCGCCGGGATCATGGAGGCGGTGGCCGCGCGCGTCGGGCATCACGGGATCGGCGCGCTCGTCGTCGACCCCGTCATGGTCGCGACCTCCGGCGCCGCGCTCATCGAGGGGGACGCCGTCGACGCCATGAGAGACGTCGTCCTTCCGCTCGCTCTCGTCGCGACGCCTAACATCCCGGAGGCTTCCGTTCTCGCCGGACGCGAGGTCAACTCGCGCGAATCGATGGAGGAGGCGGCCCGGGCGATACACGCGCTGGGCCCCCGGAACGTGCTCGTGAAGGGTGGACACATGGAGGGGGAGGCCGCGGATGTTCTCTTCGACGGAC
>JAUWRQ010000043.1 GCA_030610515.1 Candidatus Eiseniibacteriota bacterium
AGGTTGAAGGTCTGGAAGACGAAACCTATCTCGGAGCTTCTGATCTCGGCAAGTTCGTCGTCGTCCAGTTCCGAGATCTCCCGGTCCTTGAGCTTGTAGGACCCGCCCGTCGGCGTGTCCAGGCACCCGATGATGTTCATGAGCGTCGACTTCCCGGATCCGGAAGGTCCCATGATCGCCAGGTACTCACTCCCGGACACGGACAGGCTTATCCCGCGAACCGCCGGGACCTCCTGTGTGCCCACCGTGTAGGTCTTGGAGATGTCCTGAAGGTCTATGAGCACGAGGCTAGCCCTCCGTCTCGTCCGAAGAGCCGCTCTCTTCCTCCACCTTGAGATCCTGCTCGTTCTTGAGAGTTCGAAGGACCTTGTACGGACCGGAGACTATCCTCTGGTCGTCCTCGAGGTCGCCCTCCACCTCGATCGACAGCTCGTCGGCGATGCCGGTCACGACGGGGACGAACAGCGCCTGGTCGTCCTCGGTTACGACGAAGACGCCTTCGATCTCGTCTTCTTCGTCGCGCTCGCTCCGGCGCTTCCTCTTCTCCTGCTCGCCGTTCTCATCCTCGTCCTTCTTCTCGAGCTCGGACGGAGTCCGGGAGACAACGGACTGGATGGGGACGTTGAGCGCGTCCTCGTGGGTCGCGGTCAGGATGTCGACGGTCGCGGTCATTCCAGGCTTGAGACCCGGGTGAGCCTTGTCGACGAGGACCGTCACGAGGAAGTTGGTGACCTCCTGCTCCGTGCCCGCCATGCTGGCGAGCCCGGAGTTCCCAACCTCGGTCACCGTTCCCGCGAGGAGCGTGTCGGCGAGTGCCTCGACGTCGACCTCAGCGCTCTGTCCGATCGCGACGTCGATGATATCAGTCTCGTCCACTTCGACCTCGACCTCCATGTGCGAGAGGTCGGAGATCGTCATGATCACGGTTCCCGGTTGGTTCATGGTGCCCGTGACCACGTTCTCGCCTTCCTCAACGTTGAGCCTCGTCACAACGCCGTCGATCGGCGAGTGGAAGACCGTCTTCTCGAGCTGGTCCTCCGCGGCCCGGAGAGAGGCGCGCGCCTCCTCCACGGCGTGGGCGTAAGTCGACTCACGCACGACGAGATCGCTGTACTCTCTCTCGGAGATCAGGCTCTTCGCGAACTGCTCGTCGGCGTCCTTGAGGTCACGAGCTGCGGTCGTGAGCTCCGCGCGAGCGCGCTCGAGGCGCGCGCCGGCCTGCTCGACCAGGGAGCGGTACCACACGTCCTCCAGCCGGAGAAGCAGCTGGCCCCCCTCGACCCGGTCACCCTCGTCGACCCTGAGCTCGACGATTCGCCCCATGAGGCTTGAACTGATCTGAACCTTCGTCTCGGCCCGAACCCGACCCGGACCCGAGATCTTAGCCACGATCGTCCCCCGCTCCACGCGGTCGACCGTGACCTCTGTCCTGTCCTTGCGCTCGATTCCCTGACTCACGATGAGCGAGACCACGACGATCACGGCCACGCCGAGCAGGATCAGGGTGTTCCTCCGCTTCTTGACCATTTAAGCCTATACCCCCCCGGATGTGCCGTCAGGCGCTAGAGGCCGAGCGCCAGGGCGAGACCGGCCTTCGCGATCTCGTAGTCGTAGCGCGCTTTGACCAAGTCGGCTCTGGCGCGCGAGTACGCCACGCGGGCGTCGATCAACTCGAGCATGCTCGCGGCCCGAAGCCTGAACCTCTCCTCCGAGACCCTGAGATCCTCCTCGGCCTGCGCGACGGCCTTCTCCGCGACCCGCACGCTCTCGCGCTGCTCGCCTTGGTCCCCAGCCCATTGAAGATGGGCACGGAGAGCGTCAGGTCCATCGAACGCGTGTGGTTGTCGCCAAGGTCCTCCCCGAGTTCCCCGAGAGAGTCCTCCGAACGCGAGTACGACAGCGAGAAGCCAAGGTCCGGCCACCTGCCGGCTTTGGCCGCAAGGAGCGACCGCCGGGCCGCCACGACCGACAGCTCCGCGGCCTGGACGTCGGGGCGCCTCGAGATGGCCTCGTCGACGTCGTACGAGTCGATCTCGACCTCCCGCTCCTCCGCGGGCGGGTCGACCACCTCCACCGCAGTTGCCACGTCGATCCCCAGCGTGTAGCAGAGACCCGCGCGCGCAGTCTCGGCCGACCTATCGGCGGAGATCAGCGCGAGCTCGGCCTGCCCCACCTGGACCTGGGCCTTCAGGAGGTCGGATCGCGAAGCCGAGCCCAGCTCGAAGAGGCTGTCGGTCTTGCGAAGCTGTTCCTGGGCCAGCTCGAGAGCCTCGGCCTGAACGTCACGAAGCGCCTCCGCCTTGAGCAGCCCGTAGTATCCTTCCTTGGTGCTGAAGATGACCGCGCGTCGAGTGGCCTCGAGAGAGTGGCGCACGGCCTCCCTCCCATGCCGCGCGGCCGAGATGTCGGCGAACGTGGAGCCGTCGAAGATCGTCTGCGACAGGCTCACTCTGCCGGACGCGCCTCCGCTCGAAAACTCGCCGCCGTCAATCATCATCATATCGCGGCTCCTGGTGATGCTTCCGGAGATTCGGGGGAGCGCACCCGACCAGCCCAAGAGCACGTCCGCGTTGGCCCCCGTGAGGCTCTCCGTCGCCTTTGCCAGAGAGACGTTGCTCGTGAGCGCCAGCTCAACGCATTCGTCCAGACTGTAGACGCGGGCCTGTGAGGGCGCCGCCGAAACGGCGGCGAGAGCCACCGCCAAGAGGAAGATTCCCGGTTTGCGGAACACTCTACATACCTCCCGGTCCGAACATCCCAAGGACCGTCATGAGCAGCCAGATCACGGCCGCAGCGGTGAACGCCTTGCCCTTCGACACCCTGTACGCGACAGCCATTCCGATCCCGAGCACGATGATCCACCAGATCATGAAGACGTCGAAGCCTGTAAACAGGACGCGGTAGAGCTTGTCGGAGGGCTCGAGGTTACGGAAGAAGATGGCCGCCCCGGTCTCGACGTACATCGTCTCCTTCATCTTCATGAAGGGGAGTTTGATGAGGGTGCCCAGCGCGCTCACGAGCATGCTGTACGCGGCGATCGCTCGGGCGTGGCGGAACGTGCCCGTCCCGCCGAGCATCTTCATCAAGAGGTGCGCGATTCCCGCGATCAGGAAGACCATGATCGCGGCCTGAATCACACCGCCCACGATCGAAAACGGGAGGATGAAGGCCGCGCTCTGCTGAATCGCCTGCTGCACTTGCTCCTCGGTTCCTCCACGCTCGGCTATGGCGGCCCTGATCGCCTCCTCCTGCTGAGGTCCCGCCACGTAAGGCATGACGACGATGACCACCATCAGGAGACTCACGACGGCCAGGATGATCAGCGGGACCCACCAGAGCGTCCTGTCCTTCGTCTTGGCAGGGTCCTTCGAATGCGGCATGTGCGTCCGCGCCGCGATCGCCTCGAACGCGCCCCTGGGATCCACGAAAACGCCTCCGAGCCAGGAGCCGACGCCCCCGCCCGAACCCGTCTCGGGGCCTGTCTGCTCCACGCTTTCGTTCCGGTCCGACATGTCGCTACCTCCCTGTTTGGGCCGTGTCGCGGGCCGACACCCACAAGGCAAAGGGCAGCGTCAAGGCCCGCGCTGCCCTTTGTGACACAATTCCATGCGTTTGTGTTGAGGCGTTTCTATTCCCGCGGAAACCCACACTCGGCTTCGCGGGCCGCACCCCACGTCCTCACAGATCACGAACCGGTCAGAGTGAACCTGATCGGTATGACGATCCGCACGGGAACCGGCACGTCGCGCTGCTTGCCCGGTGTGAACTTCCACTGCATGACCGCGTCGATCGCCGCCTGATTCAGCCCCTGGACGCCCTGCAGCACCCTGGCCTCCACCACGTCCCCGAACTCGTTGACGCCGATCTGCACCATCACGACACCCTCGAGTTCCGACTGCCTCGCCATCTCCGGGTACTTGGGCGCCACCTGCAGGATCACGCGCGGCGCCTCGTCGAACACGGAGAAGAACTGGGCCCTGGCGGGCGCGGGAGGCAGCTCGGGCGGAGCGTCGACGTCGAACACCGTCGACTCGATCGTCTCCTCGGTGCTCACGTCGTCGCTCGGAGCGATGTCGACAGGAACCTGAGGCTTTGCCTCCTCCTTGGGCGGGGGCGGAACCTTGATCTGATCGGGGATATCGATCGCCGCGATCTCTCTCTTCTCCCGGAGCTGATAGGGCTTCACCGTGATCTCCGGGATGAAGAGGAACGCGAGAATGTGCACCGCGGCCGCCATCAGGAGCGCGTTCCGGAACATCCGCGGGTAGTCGTTCTTTAGCTGCTGCTCCGCGGTCATGTGTACCGTAAGGTAAGGACTCATTGAACCTACCTCTTGTTGCCCCGCCGTCGCCGGCTTGAGCCATGGCGTTGCGCTATTCGCCCTCGGGCATCGTCGTGAACGAGATCCTCAGGGCATTTGCCAGCTTCAGCCGTTCCATCGACTCATTCACGACCTCATACCGGGCCGCATCGTCCGTGTTGAACGAGATGATGAGTGCCGGATTCTCGCGCATCTTCGCCGTGATCATCGGCTCGATGTCGTCAATGCCGACGACCAGGTCGTCTATCAGGACCGTACCCGCCCGGTCGATCCACACGTGCGCGATCATCTCCCTGGGTATCTTCTCACCGGCCTCGGACCGGGGAAGCGTGATCGCCAGGCCCTGTTCCAGCTTGAAGATCGTCGTCACCATGAAGAAGACGATCAGCAGAAACGCGATGTCTGCCATCGACGAGGTTGGGATCCTGGCGCCGGCTCCGGCTGTCCTTCTCAGCTGCAATTCAAGTTCCTCCGTCCCGACTACTCGACGTCGAGCATCTTCAGTGAGATCCTTCGATCCCGGCTCACACCGGCCTCCTGAAGCTCGTTGTAGCTCAGCATGACTTCGTCCAGAACATCGATCATCCGCCCGTACGGCGCGTCGGGGTGGGACTCGACGGAGATGATGAGCTTCTCGTTCTCCGTGAGCGTCTCCTTCACCCGCCCCCTGAGCGCCTCGAGCGGCGTCGGAGTTTCTTCCGTTCCGATGAAATAGAGGCCCGTCCGCGCCGTCACTATCTGCATGACGTTGGAGCGGGCAACTTCCTTCACCTCACCGGCCTTGCTCGGAAGTATGAGCGTCAGACCGATCTCCGGAAACGTCGTGCTGACGATGAAGAACACGAGCAGCAGGAAGGCCACATCAGACATCGCCGACTCGCCGACCATGTCGGCGCTTATCTTCGATCTCTTCGAGAACCTGGCCATTCCTTCGCCTTCCCCGGGACGGGCGGCTTGTCCACCCGCGCCCGCTTATATGGACCGCTGCTTCGTGCGGTGTGCTACTGATCTTCCATCGTGGTCAGCACGTCGACCAGCTCGGCCGCGCTGTCCTCCATCTCCACCACGAATCTGTCGATGCGCTGCACGAAGAGGTTGTGCGCAACCTGAGTCGGGACAGCGATCATGAGACCCGTCATCGTGGTGATGAGCGCCTCGGAGATGCCGCTCGCGACAAGCTTGGCGCTGACCTGCTCGGCCTGCGCGATGGCCTCGAATGCCCCGACCATACCCGACACCGTACCGAGGAAGCCGACGAGCGGTGCGACGTTCGCGACGGTCGCCAGGATGATGAGCCCCCGCTCGAGGAACGACATCTCGATGATGCCCGCCGTCTCGATGGCCTTCTCGACGGCCTCGGTGCCCCTCTTGGCCTTGGTGAGTCCTGCGTGAAGGATCTGCGGAATCGGCCCGCTCGTCTGCGCGCAGACGTCGAGCGCCTCATCGAACTTGCCCTTCTTGAGGGCTCCCACGACCTTCTCCATCAGGCTGCGGACATCCGCCTTGGCCTTCTGGAGGGTAATCGCGCGCTCGATGATGACGGCAACTCCTATGATCGAGAGCACCAAGAGAGCCCACATGAAGTTGCCGCCCTTATTGAAGAACTCGACGAGCCCGCTCTGGCCGAAGCCTCCGGACGGGGGCTCGGGCTCCACCGGCTCTTCTTCCATGACCGCTGCGAGCGTGTCGACGGCGGTGGTGTCGACGAGCGCCGTGTCGACCATGGCGGTCTCGGGCATCGCGGGCTCGGTCTCCTCGATCTGACCCATGAGGGGACTCACGGCGCCGGCAACAAGAAGCGCTGCGAGCGCAATCGGAACTGCAAAAAGGACTCGTCTCATTACTCTGGTTCTCCTCCCGTGACAACGTCCGGGCGCGAATCCGACACCGGACGCGCCGCCTACCGCTACCTCAGGATACACACTCGTACCTTAAGGACGAAAAGGTTCGCTCTCGCCTACCTCCTGCGTTCGCTCTTCACAGTGAGCAGTTATCGGGGGGGATGAAACTCCGAAGCGTGCCCCGGATGCCGCGCCCGCCGAGGCGTGGGTCGATGGGGGTCGCCCCTTGAGCCTCGCCTATATATGGGGGGGAGTGTACACACACGGCTGCAGACTGTCAACCCGTTTTGTCGCAACCTTAGGCTAGCACGGGGCTTGCGGCAGCGCAAGCGTTCATTCCCGGAGGCTTTTTATATTGACAGTAGAGAGGGTCAGGGTATAATGACTCTTAGACCCCCCTTGAGACAATAGCTGTCACGAAGGGGGGTTAGGAACGTCCGGTTCCGGTAGGAGCTGCCCGATCACCCCCCACCGGTCGACGGTGAGTTGCACCCTTTTCGAGCCTGGGGGAACCACCGAAATGACGTCTATCAGGAGACTGGCAGCCACCGCGCTGGCCGTGGTTCTGGTTGGCCTCCCACTAGCGGCCATGCTCTTCGTTACGGGCTGCCGGAAACAGCAGGCGGTCTTCATCGACACGAACCTCGCCCCCGACACCGAGCTGACGAGCGCTCCTGGCCCGTTCTCGCAAGCCAACTACAGAGTGCATCTCTACTGGGACGGATCCGACCCAGACGGGTACGTCGAAGCGTACTACTTCGCCTGGGACGACACGGGCATCGGCAGTTGGACCTACACGACGAGGACGGAGAGCCTCTTCAAGGCCGTCATCGACACGGCAGGAGAGACCAGAAGGCACACGTTCTACGTCCGTTCGGTAGACAACGAAGGGAAGCTCGACCCCCTCCCCGCCCGGATCCGGTTCGACGCGTGGACGGTCGTCCCGGTGGTCGACTCGCTTCGCAGGATCGACGGTCCCGAGGATCCCTCAGGCTCCAACCCCAACCCCGGCTACAAGGACACGGTCCTCATGGGAACACCCTGCACGTTCGCCTGGATTGGAGACGACCCGGACGGAATGGGAGAACCGGTCTTGTTCAGCTACCGCCTGGACTCGAATGAGTTTTCGGATTTCCAGGAGGAGACAACGGCCACGGAGGTTGACATTCCCAGCGGGACGCACTTGTTCTACGTGAAGGGCCGCGATGAAACGGGCGCAGAGAGCTTCCCGTCCAACT
>JAUWRQ010000307.1 GCA_030610515.1 Candidatus Eiseniibacteriota bacterium
CGCATCCTTGAGCTCGACTGAACGGGCGAGCGCCGTGCCCGTGACCGCTGGCCCCGCCACGAGAACGACAACGAGGAGTGCCCACCCTGCATATCGCTTCATCATTCTCCGCCTCCCTTTCCAGAATGTCCCGGTCTCCGGCCATTCCGATTACCGCAGCAGCACGACAGGCCGCGTGTCTCTCTTTCCTCCGGCCTCGAGGGAACAGAAGTAGACGCCGGACGCGACACGCTGTCCGTTGTCGTTCGTCCCGTTCCACACGATCTCGTATCGCCCTGGATTCGATGGCGTCACGTCGAACGTCTTGACCACGCGCCCGGCCACGTCGTAGACAACGAGTCTCGCACCACCCACGACTGACGCGATGTCGTGATGGATGACGGTCTCCGCCGTGAACGGATTCGGCGAGGTGGCCCGGAGACGCGTGACGAGCGTGCCGCCCGTCCGAATGGTCGTCGGGCCGCTGCTCAAGGGCTCCTCGGAGCCGTCCGACATCAAGACGCGGAGTTCGTACCAGAACTCAGTCCCCGGCCACACGGACTCGTCTGTGTAAGAGCCCGGCGTGTCGAGCGGGAGAACCCACTCGTTCAGGCGCTCGTACGGCCCTTCCCGTGACAGCGCCCTGTATATGTTGAAGCCGTCTATGCCGGACGTCGACTCGACCGTCCACCTGAGAACAACGGCCGCGTCGTCGATCAGGAAGGCGAAGAAGGAACCTTCGACCGGCGTGTAGGCGCTGCAGCCCCAGAGCGCGAACGACGCGCTCTCGGCGTGCCCCACGAACGGTCCACCGAGCCTCGAGCGCATGCTGAAGCTCGTGGAACCCGACACCGGCTCACCGTCCGCGGGTGCGGCCGCAGGGGTCGTCCATGTGAGCAGCTCGAAACTCTGCCCCAGGACGGGTCCCGCCGCGCACAGCAGAACCGCGAGAGTCAACAGAACGCACTTCCTCGTCACGACACCCTCCTCTCTCGCGGGGCCGGTAGCCGCCGAACCCCGGAAACCTGTTCATCCCCGTGTTCCAGCTTTTCGTGCACCATAGATAGGCCCCTCGCGCAACCACTGTCAAGGACGGATTGCACTCGCCGGGAAACGCGCTCATCCGTGGACAACGCGTCGCCCGCTGCGAAGCGCGCTCATCTGTGGACAGAGCGCTGAGCACTGGTATAATGCTGCGCTGCGCCCCGGGACAGTCCGGGGCGACATCACCAACGGAGAAGCCGTGAGCAGGGGCCTCCCCAAACTCATCGATCAGCTCGAGAACGCGCAGTTCCACTGGGGCTACTCCCTGGCGACGTTCCTCGCCGTGGTCGTCGTTCGGAACCTTCTCGAGGGTGCGCTGGGCCCAAAGGGCGCGCTGGGCTTCACGCACTTCGCCTCCCCGTCGGCGCTCATGGTGCTGGACCACTTCGCCCTCTTCTACGTGACCCTCTTCCTCGGATTCTCTCTTGTGCTCTCCGCCCTCGCGCGCGAGCCGATCGGCCGTGTCATGAGGGTCATGACGCCCGCGTGGACACTCATCCTCATCCCCCCGCTCCTCGACTACGTCGTGACATCGGGCGAGGGCATGAGGATTACGTACGTCGCCGACCTCGGACGCGTCATATTCCGCTTTTTCGACCCGAGGGTTTCCCTCGACAGAATCTCGCCCGGCCAGCGCGTTGAGATCCTCGTGGCCTGCCTCCTCGCGGCCGCGTACGTGCGCGTGAAGACGAGGGATTGGCTCCGAACGGTCGTTGCCTTCTTCGGCGTCTACCTGCTCCTCGATCTCGTCGGCTTCCTCCCGAGCGCGTTCGCGCGAGCTTCCTGGGCCCTGAGCGGGGGCGGCAACGCTCCGCAGACGCTCACGTACGACATGGCGTTCAAATCGGGCGGCATCGTGCCCGACGAGAGCCGGAAGCTGGCGCTTCTCTTCCTCGTCACATCGACCGCGCTCGGGTGGCTCGCGTACACGCGCCACGCGCCGGGGAAAGCCCGCGCGATGTTCAGAGGACTGCGGCCACTCAGGTCGGCGCACTACGCGGGCCTCACCCTCTTCGGAGCGGCACTGGGTTGGGCCATCTTCGCCCCTGCCGGAGTTCGCTTCGTTGGAGGCGGCGACGTGCTGGGAATCGCGGGGGAGCTCCTCGCCGTCTTCTTCGCGTTCCAGAGCTCGGCGGCGGTGAACGATCTCTTCGACGTCGAGGGCGACCGCCTCGCGGGCAATCCTAGCCCGCTTGTGGACGGGACGCTCACTCGCCACGACGTCGTGATGCAGGCGGTGGTCCTGGCCGTCGTGGCGCTCCTCTTCGCCCTCAACGTGAAGTACGCCACCTTCCTGGCGCTGCTCCTGACGTACGCGGTGTCGCTCCTCTACTCCATGCCGCCCCTGAGACTCAAGCGCGTTCCCGTGATCTCGACGCTGACTCTCGGGTCCGTCTCGCTGCTCACGTGCCTCGTCGGCTTTTCGCTCCTTGCGGAGGAGCGCGCCTTCGCCCTCTTCCCACCGAGACTCGCCTGGCTCGTGCTTCTGTCGTTCGGACTCGGGTTCGCGGCGAAAGATCTGAAGGACGTGGAAGGCGACCGGGCAACGGGTGTCGTGACGCTCCCGGTTCTCCTTGGCGAGCGCGCGGGGAAGGCGGCCGTCGCGGTCCTCGTGTTTGCGAGCTACGCGCTCGTGCCGCTTCTCCTCCCCCTCCGGGTTCTCGTGGTGCCGTCCCTCGTCCTGGGCGTCTCAAGCGCTGCGATGGTCTTCATCTGGAAGCGGCCGAACCTCGACAGAGTGCTTCTCGCGGTCTGTCTCGCGTTCACGCTCGCGGTCGCCGCGGTTACCGTCATGA
>JAUWRQ010000024.1 GCA_030610515.1 Candidatus Eiseniibacteriota bacterium
CATAGCCAAGATGGTGCCGCGGGAGCTCGGCATAACGCTCGACGACGCCCTGAAGCGTGTGCCGGAGCTCCGTGAACTCCGCGACTCCGACGAGCGCTACGCGAAGCTCATCGAGTATTCGCTTGTTCTGGAGGGGCTCGCCCGTCACTCGTCGGTACACGCGGCCGGTGTCATCGTCGCGCCCGGGAGGATCGACGGCTGGGCGCCGCTCTACAAGTCCCCCCGGGGTGAGATCACGACCCAGTACGCCATGAGGCCGCTGGCCCGAATCGGCCTTCTCAAGTTCGACTTCCTAGGACTTCGCACGCTCACGGTCATCAAGAACACCCTCGAGATGATCAAGGAAAACCGAGGCATCGATCTCTCGTCCGACGCCATACCGCTTGACGACGATGAGACTTTCGAGCTTCTGGGGAGCGGTCGGACCGTGGGGGTCTTCCAGCTCGAGTCGTCCGGCATGCGCGACCTCGTTCGCAAAATGAGACCGGAGCGCATCGAGGACATCATCGCAGTCAACGCCCTGTTCCGCCCCGGGCCTCTCAGATCCGGCATGGTCGACGACTTCGTGAAGAGGAAGCACGGCAAGCAGAAGGTGACCTACCTCCACCCGAAGCTCTCGGACGTCCTCGAGGAGACGTACGGCGTCATCGCGTATCAGGAGCAGGTGATGCAGATCGCGAGCGTGCTGGCTGGCTTCACGCTCGGTCAGGCGGACGTCCTCCTGAACGCCATGCGCAAGAAGGTAGCGGACGTGATGGCGGAACAGAGGGGGAACTTCGTCAGGGGAGCGGTCGAGGCGGGCGTGCCGGAGAAGACCGCGGGCGACGTTTTCGAGCTCATGGACAAGTTCGCGGGCTACGGATTCAACAAGGCCCACAGCGCGTCGTACGCCGTTCTGGCCGTGCGGACAGGGTATCTCAAGACCCACTACCCCAGCGAGTTCATGGCCGCGACGCTCACGAGCGAGATGGACAACTCGGACCGCGTGGTCGTTCTCATCAACGAGTGCCGTCGCATGGCCATCAGGGTCCTGCCGCCCGACGTCAACGAGGGACACGTCGAGTTCCGGGCGACGTCCAGGGGAGACATCCAGTACGGACTCGGGGCGATCAAGAACGTGGGTCGAGCTGCGATCAGGTCGATCACCAGGGCGCGCCGCCAGCACGGTTCCTTTGAGGACGTTTTCGATCTGACGGCCAGAACAGACTTGCGGCTCGTCAACCGGCGCGTGCTCGAGAGCCTCATCGCCGCGGGCGCGCTCGACAACCTCCACGGCCACAGGGCACAGCAGATGCGCGCGGTCCCCGCGGCGCTCGACCTGGGGCAGAGGGCGCAGAGGGAGCGCGAGTCCGGGCAGACGTCACTGCTGGAGGTCTTCGAGGGGCCGGACGGCGAGGGAGCGCGTCCCAGGAAGATGCCGGACGCGGAGCCGTGGGCCGACGGACACGCTCTTGCCCGCGAGAAGGAGGTTCTCGGGCTCTACATGACGGGGCATCCCCTCGCGCGGTTCGAGCGTGAGCTCCGGCTCTTCGGCACGGCGACAGTGGCGGACCTGGCGGAGACGGAGGACGGCGAACGGGTCCGGATCGGCGGCGTCATCGCACAGATCAAGACGACCACCGACCGGAAGGGCGAGCGCATGGCCTTCGTCACGCTCGAGGACTTCACCGGTCGAGCCGAGCTCGTAGTTTTCTCCAGCTGCTATTCGAAGCGGCGCGAGGACGTGCGCAGGGACGCGACGGTGATCGTGGAGGGCAAGGTGTCCACGCGTGAGGAAGAGGAACCGAAGATCATCGTCTCTGACATCGTCCCGTTCTCCTCGGTCTATACGAGGTTCGTCGAACGCGTGACGCTCTCGCTTTCCACCGCGGGGCTCGAGGAGTCGATGCTCGAGGAGATCAGTGCGGTTCTCGACGAGCATCGCGGCCGGATTCCCGTGGACTTCCTCATGCGCACGGCGGACGGGGAGGTCGTGACGGTGAACGCGGCGGGCGCGCGCGTCGAGCCCTCGAGGGAGCTGGTCGAGCGGCTCGGTGTCCTCGTGGGCGAGTCGAACATCGATCTCAAGGGCTCAGTGACTGCTTCCTCTCCGCCCGAGCCGGGTTTCTAATTGACAGCCCTGTCAGAGGTTGCTATATTTCCCATCGAATCCTCGGGGGTGTTTCCCTGGGGTCGGAGGGTCCGTGACATGGTGCGGAATCTGGTGCTTACGGCCCTTCTCGCGACGGCACTTCTGGTTCCGGGGGGCGCCCGGGCGGCCGGCGAGGAGTTCATAGAGCTCGTCGACGTGCCGAGCGCTCACACGCTCGACAGGGCGGCGTACTCGCTGGGGCTCCGAATGGTGCCGGACGGCGGGATCCTCGTCGGCCTGAGACTAGGGGTGACGCCGTATCTGCAGGTCGGCGTGTCCTACGGCGCCGGCAACTTCGTGGGCTCCGGAGAGCCGGACTGGAACGACCGCGTCGAGTTCGACATCAAGTTGCGACTGGCGGAGGAGCAGACGGTCATCCCCGGGCTCGCCGCCGGCTACGACTCGCGCGGGTACGGGAGACAGATCGAGGGCGGCGGCTACGACAAGGCGTCCGTGGGCTTCTTCGCGACCGCTTCGAAAACGCTGCCGTTCTCGGAGTTCTGGCAAGCTCACTTGGGAGTGTCCCGCACCCTCGAGGAGGAGCGCGTGAAACCGGACCTCTTCGTCGGGGTGACGGCCCGCCTCTCGCAGGAGTTCTCGGTCGCGCTTGAGTACCAGCTGGGCATTGACAGGGAAAAGGCGTCGTCCGACGCCAAGACGGGGTATCTGAACGCAGGGTTGAGGTGGGTCTTCGCAAGCGAGCTGGAGCTGGCGCTTCACTTGCGCAACCTGGCGGGTCCCTCCGGCTCCCCGGGGCTCTCCTCGAGATCCGTGGCGTTCGCCTACTACGACAGTTTCTGAGCAGTCGCCGCCTTTCCAAGGCGGCCGGATGACGGAGACGGCCATGGTTGGCTGGCTTGAATTCGAGAAGCCGCTCCTGGAACTCGAGCAGAGGATCGAGGAGCTTCGCAGCTTCGCCGATGGGCAGGCAATAGACGTTTCCCGTGAGCTCAAGCGCCTGGAGGCGAAGGCGGAGGGCCTAAGAAAGCAGATCTACGGGAAGCTCACGCGGTGGCAGATCGCCCAGATTGCGAGGCACCCCAGGCGTCCCTACACGCTCGACTATCTCAAGCGCTTCGGCGCCGAGTTCATTGAACTCCACGGAGACAGGCGCTTCGGCGACGACCCGGCGCTCGTGGGTGGGCTCTGCTTCATGGGCGACCGGAAGATCGTCGTCGTCGGACATCAGAAGGGCCGCGACACGAAGGAGAACATACACAGGAACTTCGGCATGGCCCATCCCGAGGGATACCGCAAGGCCCTGCGACTCATGCGCCTCGCGGCCTCCTTCGGTCGGCCGATCGTCACGTTCGTCGACACGCCGGGCGCGCATCCCGGGATCGGCGCGGAGGAACGAGGCCAGGCTGAGGCCATAGCCCGGAACTTGCACGAGATGGCCAGGCTGCCTGTCCCGATCGTCGTCGTCATCATCGGCGAGGGGGGGAGCGGTGGGGCCTTAGGGATCGGCGTGGGCGATCGCGTGCTCATGCTGCAGTACTCCATCGACTCGGTCATCTCGCCCGAGGGCTGCGCTTCCATTCTGTTCCGGGACGCTTCCCGCGCGGAGGAGGCGGCCGAGGCGATGAAGATCGTGGCTCCGGACCTCGAGGAGCTCGGCGTCATTGACGAGATCATAGAAGAGCCCGCGGGCGGCGCGCACCGTGATGCCGCGGGGGCTGCTGAAAACGTCAAGGTGGCCATCGAGCGGCACCTTTCGGAGCTCGAGGGTCTCTCGGGAGACGAGCTGGTCAGGCGCAGGCTCGACAAATTCATGGCGATGGGCGAGATCCGGGAGGCCTGAGCCGGTGATCGCTCTGACCCACATGGTGGTCGGCGGGGCCGTCGGGTCGTTCGTCGACGGAAGAGGGATCGCGTTCGGCCTCGGGGTCGTTTCTCACGTGCCTCTCGACGTGATCCCGCACTACGAGTTCGACAAGATGTGGCTCGAGGTCGCGATCGTCGCTTCCTTCCTAGGGGCGATGCTCGCGACCGGTCACGCAGGGACGGGTCTCTTCTGGGGCGCCCTGGGTGGAGTCGTGCCCGATCTGGAGAACCTCCTGTGGCGCCTCGGTGTCATGCCGGAACGCCGGAAGCTCTTCCCGGGGCACAACGGGAGACTCGGGCGGTTCCTGCGGCACGGAAGATCCCTGGGCCCGGGACACGCGTGGTGGCAGGCGGCGATCGCGGTCTGCGCCGTAGCGATCATGATATGGCGCGTGCGCACGGTCTGAAGCACGGAGCCCTTGAACCTGAACGAATCCGGCACGAACTGACGAAGGAGCCCCGGCAGCGATGAAGCTCTCATCTTTCACGGACCGACGATTCGTAAGCCTCGCGCTCGAGGGAACGGGCAAGGAAGACGTCATCTCGTCACTGGTGGAACTTCTGTCCCGTTCTCCCAAGCTCAAGGACAAGCGTCTCTTCCTCCAGGACGTGCTGGCGAGGGAGAAGCTCGTCACTACCGGCGTCGGGCACGGTGTTGCGTTTCCGCACGCGAAGAGCGAGGCGGTCCAGGGCGTGACGTTCGCGTTCGGCCGGACGGAAGGCGACGTGGACTTCGGAGCGCTGGATGGCCGGCCGGTGAGGCTCGTCTTTCTCATCGGCGCCACCAAGCAGCTCGAGCCCTCCAGGGTCTACCTGAATCTGATGGCTCGTCTCTCGTTCCTGATGAAGAACGAGAGCAACCGGAGCGTTCTTCTATCTGCGGATTCGGTCGAGGAGGTCTTTCACCTCATCGATTCGATCGACTGAGCGCCGTTCGGCGGGGGGAGTGCGCGCCCGCCCCCGGCGATTCCGACTGTGAGTCTCCGAGAGAGCACGGGGCCATGAAGGCACGCGACTACATGAGCGGCGACGTCGTCTCCGTCGGGAGAGCGGCCAACATGGCCGAGATCGTCGCCATCTTGAACAAACACGGTGTGTCCGGCGTCCCTGTTGTCGATGAGGAAGGTGGTCTCCTCGGCGTCGTTACGCACGAGGAGCTGATCAACGTCTTCATACCTCATTACCTCTCGATGTTCGACGATCTGGCCTTCCTCGACGACCTTGGCGCGATTGAGACGCAGACGATGGCGGAGATCGAGCCGTCGCTCTTCCTTGCGGAGGATGTGATGGTTGCCGATCCCGTCACCGTCAAGCCGGAGACCTCCATAGTGAAGGCCGCGGCTCTCCTCTTGAACAAGAGGCTCGTGTTCCTTCCGGTCGTGGACGCAGACGGCAGGGTGGTGGGCGTTCTCAACAGGGGCGACGTGAGCCGCGCCCTCACGGGAGTCCGCTCGGAGGAATGTGGATGACGTTTTCGTTCCGGTCCGCGATCGCGGTGATCCTCCTTCTGTCTCTCGCGGCTTCCACGGAAGTGGGGGCCGCGCCGGTTGAACTGGTCGAGTGGAGCGACGGAGGGCTCACTCTTCGGTACGATCCCGGGGACGCCCATGTGAGACGCGACGGCCCGGGTCCCGACGGGTACGCGAGCGTCTCGGTAGGTGGCGCCGCGCTCATCGGAATCGAGGGCGCGCCCGAGCTGCCGGTCGCATCGGTCCGCGTGGCCGTTCCCTACTGCGAGTCTATCGAACTCTCGGTCGTCACGGGGGGCTCGCGCATCGTCGGCGGCGTGCGCGTAGTGCCTTCGCCCACGACGGTCGGCGAACCGGCGGGCATCTCGGGCACGGAGTACCTGGAGGGCCCCGCGTACGAGTCCGCGGGACTCTGGCCGGCGCGGGCCGCGAGCGTGTTCGGGCCCTCCCGGCTCGGCACGCAGCGCGTGGCGGTGGTGGAGTTCTACCCGTGTCAGGTCGACGCGACCGAGGACGTGCTCGTCGTCCATGACGTCATCGATGTGAGACTGACTTTCCGGGGGACCGTCCCCGCGACGCGGGCGAGGCCCGAGAGCCCGCGTCGGGAGAACCAGCTACGCTCGCTTCTCCTGAACTACGAGGAAGGGAAGGACTGGCGCGGTCGACCGGAGCCGGCGCGGGCGCGCCCGGAGGGTGACTATTTCACGACCTCCGATAATTGGGCGAAGCTCACGATCCGCGAGAGGGGCATCTACTCGGTGAGCCACGCAGGCCTTTCCGGGCTGGGCGCCAACTCGTCTCAGATCGATCCCTCCACCTTCAGGGTCATGAGCGGCGGAGGTTTGCCCGTTCCCTTTGCCGTTACGGAGTCGCGGCCCGCGTGGATGGAGGAGTGTACGATCCTCGTTGACGACGGCGAGGACGGGACGTTCGATCCGGGCGACCGGGTCGTTTTCTACGCCCTGGCGACCGACGCGTGGAACGACGAGCTCGACGTCGGAGCCACCAGCGAACCGTTCTACTACGAGAACCCCTACGCCAACGACAGCGTCTACTGGCTGACCTGGGAAGCGGTCGGCACGCCGTCGGGGTTCGCGGACGATCCGCTTCGCATGGAGACCGAGGAACCGTCCACGTCGCCTACGCCGCTCGCGGTCGACGACCATTTCGCGCGCGAGCACGTCGAGGGCAACGTCAACGAGTTCCAGGGGAGGGGCGACAACTGGTTCTGGATCGAGATGAAGCTCAACGTCCCCGAGGAGCAGTTCCTCCACAAGCAGCTCGACCACGTACGGACCGACTCCACGGGCATGCTGCGCGGCTACCTGCGCGGCAACTCCGCCAACGCACAGGTCAACCCGGACCACATCGCTGTGTTCTACCTGAACAACGAGGAGGCGTTCGTCGGCGAGTGGGACGGCTACGCGACGTTCCTCTTCGAGGCCGGCGGACTGCCCATCAACGAGGGGTACAACACCTACAAGATATTCGTGCCTCGCGCCGACGCCGACCATCTGAACGACAGGATCCTGATCGAGTGGTTCGAGATTCTGTACTGGCGCGAGCTGTGGACCGACGACGAACAGCTTGCCTTCGGGAACTCGGGCAGAATGGGGCCGACGGAGTACTCGATGGGAGGTTTTTCGGACACCGACGTTACGGTCCTCAAGATTCTCGACAAGTACACCGTGAGCATCGTTCCCGGTGTCGACGTCGAGGGAGAGCGCGTGGTCTTCCAGGATGACGTGTCGGACACGGCCTCGTATCTGGCGGTCTCTTCCTCGGGATACAAGACCCCCGCGGAGATGCAGATGAGAACACCGGGCGCGCTCCGCACCCCGACCGGCGCGGACTACATCATGGTGGTCTACGACGGGTTCTACGGGGAGGCCGGGTCCCTGGCAGGTTTCCGCGAGAGCGCGGCGGGCGGCCGGTACCAGGTGCGTCTGGTCAAGGTGAGCGACGTGTACGACGAGTTTTCCTGGGGACTGATCGACCCTTCGGCCATCCGCGATTTCCTCAAGTACACGTATGACAACGAGGCGGTGTCTCCGACGCACGGACTCCTGATAGGAGACGCGAGCTCCGACTACCGGCAGTACCTGCCCTCCAGTGCACAGACGTTCGTTCCCACCGTGTACACGGGAGGCGCGTCCCACTGGCCGACCGAGCAGTGGTTCGTGGGATTCACAGGCACTTCGTACTACCAGCCCGCGCTCGCGTTCGGGAGGCTTCCGGTCAGCTCGTCCAGCGAGCTGCGGGGCGTCGTGGACAAGATCGAGCGCTACGAAAGGGACACCGTTCTCGCTCCGTGGAAGAACACGGTCGTGCTCATAGGAGACGACGAGTTCAAGTTCACCGAGACCATCGACGACTGCTGTGAGTTCTTCCACACGACTCAGGCGGAGAGCTTGCACAAGAAGATCCTGCCGTGGCCTCTCGATCGGAAGAAGATCTACCTGATGGAGTACGAGCGCGACCTGGTCGGACACAAGATCGAGGCGCGAAACGACATCATCGACGCGTGGAACGATGGCGCCCTGATCGTCAACTACGTGGGCCACGGCAACGAACAACTCATGGCTCATGAGTACGTCTTCCTGTTCGACGACGTCACGCGCCTGACCAACAGCGACAAGCTCCCGCTCTATTTCGCCGCTTCGTGCCGGCTGAACAAGTTCGATCTGCGAACGACGGACTCGCTGGGCGAGGCGTTCGTGACGTCGCCTGGGGGTGGTTCGATCGCATCGATCGGTAGCACGAGGGACTCCGGAGCGACCCAGAACTCCAAGTTCAACGCGTGGCTCTACTGGTACATGTTCGGTCAGCAGCGCGTGGAGACCCGCGTGGTGATGGACGTGGGTACCGCCTTTCAGACCGCTTTCATCGCGGATGGAACG
>JAUWRQ010000051.1 GCA_030610515.1 Candidatus Eiseniibacteriota bacterium
CATCACACCCGCCGTGTCCTTGAGTTCCTCGCCCGCGCTCGTCTTCGTCCTGATCCTCAGCTTCGAGGGCTCCAGGAACTGCGCGTGTCCTCCGAGCTCGGTCGCCGCCGCTTCGAACGACTGTCTGGTCCTGAGCGACGAGTTGTAGAACATCATCATGAACGTCTTGTTCCGGAGAACTCTCGCGTCCTCATCCGAGTATCTCCTCGCCTTCATCTCGCCTGCGAGCGTGAGGACGGCCTCCAGCTCGCCGACGCTCCACTCCTGCGTGCAGATGAGGTCACGCCCCTTGAGGCTGGTCTTCTCCATCGTCCTCTCCTCTGTCCCCTCCACTGTCTCCCGCGGGAGCGGCGCTCCGCGGTTCACCGGAGCGGCGCGCTGGTCCCGGGAGCAGCACCCTAGTCCATCTGGAGAGACATCACGGCTTTCTGCACGTGCATCCTGTTCTCGGCCTCGTCGAACACGACCGAGTGAGGTCCGTCGATCACGGCGTCCGTGACCTCGTAGCCACGGTCGCACGGCAGGCAGTGCATGTACTTGACGTTGTCGGCGGCGAGCTTGAGCTTCGCCTCGTCGCAGAGCCAGTGCTTGTTGGCGTCGAAGACCTCCTGGGTCTTGTCGAGCAGAGGCTCGGAGGCGATCGGCGGAAGGAAGTGCTTCGACGTCCACGCCTTCGGGTAAACGACGTGCGCCCCCTTGAAGGCCTCCTCCATGTCGTTCGAGATCTCGAACGAACCACCCGATTCCTTGGCGCGCTTCTCGGTTGCCGCGAGCACGTCGTCGTCCAGCTCCAGCCCCTCCGGGTGCGCCAGCACGACGTCGCACCCGACCGTGGCCGCCGCTATGATCGCGCTGTGAGGGACGGAGAGCGGCTTGTGGACCGAAGGACTGTAGGCCCAGCTCATCACGAACTTCACGCCTCTGAAGGTTCCGAAGTGCTCTCTCACGGTCATGATGTCGGCCATACCCTGGCATGGATGGTAGATGTCGCACTCCATATTGATGACCGGAATGTGCTCGGCCCAGTGCGCGAACTCACGCACGACGCGATTCGCCTTGCCGTTGATCCACCCGACCGGGTCGCCGTACATCCTGATGGCGAGACCGTGACCCATCCTGTCGAGAACCCTGGCGACGTCGGAGATGCGCTCCGTCGAATACGCGACCTCCTCTCCTTCGAGCGCGGGCATGTAGATCTTGCTGGGATCGAGGAAGTGCGCGTGTCCGCCCAGCTGCGTCATCCCCGCTTCGAAGCTGTTGCGCGTCCTGAGCGACTGGTTGTAGAAGATCATGAAGAGGGTTCTGTCCTCGAGGTACTTGTGGGGCTGTCCCCTCTTGAACTTCCGCTTGAGCTCGTCCGCGAAATCGAGGATCTGCTCGACCTCCGACTTCGTGTAGTCGAGGATCGTGATGAAATCGCGTCCTCTGAACTTCGAATTGAACATCCGTTCCTCCCTATGAAGTGTGGATCATCGTCGCGTTTCGTGTCTCCGGCCTGCGGTTCGCGTTCTCCTTGTCCTTAGGGGAGTGGAATCGGGGTCCTCTTCTCACTCCGCGCAGAGACTCCCGAGCGCTCGCCTCGCAAGCACCGCCGCGAGTCTCCTTCGGTAGGAGGCCCTCGCTCTCACGTCGTCTATGCAGCTGGTGGCCTCAACGACCTTGGACGCCACGTCGCCGAGCAGTTCGACGCTCGGGGAGCATCCACGCCATTCCTCCGCGAACAGCCGCTCCGCGGCCTCCGCACGGACGGGAGTCGGGGCGACGGAACCGAGAGCCAGCCGGACGCTACCCTCCAACGGATTGAACACTGCAGCGACCGACACGATCGCTATCGCCAGGGCGTTCCGCTGTCCCGCCTTGAGGTAGACGCTCCGCGCCCCCTCCCGGGGCAGGTCAAATTCGAAACCCTCGAGGAGATCGGTCGTCTCGAGAACGGTCTCCCCGGGGCCCTCGAAAAACGCCTCCAGCGGCACGTCCCGGCGATCACCGCCCGCCGACCTCACGAGGGCGACGGCGTCGAGCGCAAGGAGCGCGGCCGTCGCGTCCGCGGCCGGGGACGCGTTGGCGACGTTGCCGCCGATCGTGCCTCTGCAGCGGATGTGGGGAGACCCGACGAACCGACCCGCTTCCGCAAGAACGGACGCCCTCTCGAGAAGCACCGGATGCGAGGCCAGCGTCGCGTGCGTCACCGTGGCTCCGACGCGGACTCTCCCCTCGCTCGAATCGACGCTGGACAGCTCGCTCACAAGCCCGAGGTCGACCAGAACCTCCGGCCGCTCCGCACCGCTCGCTATCTGCACCGCGAGGTCGGTCCCTCCTGCTATGACGCGGGCCCGTCCTCCCTCCTCGGCGAGGATGCGCGAAGCTTCGTGCACCGTTCTCGGTCTGTGCCAAGTCGGCTGGTACATCGCCGTTCCTCACGAAGCGCGCCCCGGGAGCACTCCGGCTCTCAGGAGTCCCTCCAAGACTGCGCCCGCAACGCTCAGAGCCTTGTCGGATATCAGCGCTGGGTCCACACTGCGCCCTCTGGGATCCACGTCACCGAGCTTCTGGCCCTCGCGAAGCTCGATCCCGGTCGCCACGAGTCCACGGAGAAGCCCCGCGATGCGAGCCTTCACGGGAACGCCGCCGACGGTGCCCACGACGTCTCCCGCACCAACGAGGTCGCCTATCTCAGCGGCGGCCTCGAACTGCCCGCTCGCGGGCGCGCGCATGACGCGCTCGACGCCGATTCCCAGAACGAGTCCCGGCACGCCCGTGTCCGGTAGAGCCTCCCCGTTCGTGATGAGCCGCCCGAGGGAGTGTCCCCTCGCGGTCTCGACCACGAAATCGACGTCCCGACCCGCGGCGAACCCGGGTCCGAGACCGATCGTCACCGGCGCGTCGTCGCGCGCGGTGCCGAGGTTCACCTTCGCCATGCGAGCGTCGACGACCGCGTCGGACCTGAGGGCATGAACCGCTCCACCTTCGGGGTCCACGAGGACAGGCACCCACCCGGGCCAAGAGACGCTCCGCCCGTGGGTGTCCGCGTCCGCGCCGCGGGATCGACCAACAGCGCCCGGGAGCTGCTCGAGTTCCTCGAGCGTCGTCAGCCTGGCCTCAATGCCTTCCACGATGACGCCGCCCGACGTGACGGCCGCAGCGAAGGCGACGGTGCGCCGCACGACCGTCGGGCGTTCCACCTCCAGAACGAGTACGCGATACCCACTACCGAACAACCTGTGGGCCACACCGGTACCGAGGTCTCCGCCGCCCCTGACCACCACGAGCCCGTCTGCCTTCAGGTCACCCTTTTCGGCCTGTCCGCCGGATGCCGTCATCTGTTGCGCCCCTTGTGGTCAGGCTTGTCCTTGAGCATCGCAGTGTCCTTCATGCCGTGCTTGACGGCTATGATCTCGGCGACGACGCTCACCGCAATCTCGTCGGGCGTCTCGGCGCCTATGTCGATCCCGATCGGAGCGTGAATCGACGCCAGCGCCGTCTCGGGCACGCCCTCGGCACGCATGCCGTCGAAGGTCATCCCCACCTTTTGCTCGCTCCCAATCATGCCGATATAGCGCGGCCCGTAGGGCAAAAGCGCCTTCACCCATTCGCTGTCGAACCTGTGCCCGCGCGTCACGACGACGACGAACGTCGACGCATCGACGGTGAGGTCGCGACCCAAGAGCTCCACTCCGCCCACGAACCGCCGATCTGCGATCGGAAACCGTTCCTCGGTCACCATGTCCGCGCGGTCGTCCACGACGCTCACGCGAAACCCCGTGCGCTTCGCCACGGACGCGACGGCCTGTCCAACGTGACCGCCTCCGACGACGAGAACTTCCGGCCCCGCGGATATCGGTTCCAGGAAGATCTCCATGCTGCCCCCGCAGGCCATGTCCGTGTCCTCGTCGAGGTCGAACGACACGAGCTTTGCGTCGCGCGACCCCGCCAGGTTCTTTCCCATATCGATGACGACGCTCTCAATCGCCCCTCCCCCGACCGAACCGAGCGAGCGTCCGTCGGCGTAGACGATCATCTTGGCGCCCGCGCTCCGGGGCGTCGAGCCTCCGACCGCCACGACGGTCGCGACCACCCCCGGCACGCCTTCCCGGTGCATCCGCGCGATCTCGGTGAAGAGGTCTTTGAGTCCTAGTGCCATTGTTGCGGAATGCTCCTTCGTGTCACCGCTTCAAGCGACTCGCAGCGGGGTTCCGCCCTGCCGACGAGGTCTCGGGCGCAGGCCGGACTCGGAACGCCGGCGTGGTCCCGGGCGCAGGCCGGACTCGGAGCGTCGACGCCGGCCCCGCCGGCGCAAGCACTCCGTTCCGAGACGGCGACGGACCCCGCGGCACGAGGTCCGTCGCGCGGGCCCGGTGGACCGGCGCATCTGGAGGCGCCCCGCGAGCGGGGTCAGCGCGCGTCGATCCCGTCCTTGACTGCCTCGTAGTCGTCCGGTGTGTCGACGTCCACGAGAAAGCCATCGTCACCGAGCTCGATTTCCGTGATTCGTTCCGCGTGCCGCTCGAGAACGTGTCGAGCGCCCATGTCCCCGCCCAGTGCCTCCAGCTCGTCGCGAAACGAGCCATCGATGAGCACAGGATGTCCCCGTCGCCCTTCGTTGACGGGAACCACGATGACGTTCCCGGCCGAGTGAGAATCGATGAGCGCGTTCACGTCCTCGGTCCTGAAGAAGGGTGCGTCCGCGAGGACGACGATGAACGCGTTGGAGCCCCACGAACACGATGATACGCCGTGTGCGAGCGAGGTCCCCATGCCCTCCCGGTGGCGCCGATTGCCGACGAGCTCGATTCGCTCGTCGGCCACGCCCGCCAGAGCCGCCCCGACTTCGTCGGCCTCGTGGCCCAGGACGACGACGACCTCCTCGATCTTCTCGGACTCGAGGAGCTTCGTGACTACGCCGCGGATCATCGGCTCTCCGCACAAAGGCAGGATCTCCTTCTTCCTACCCATGCGCTTCGACTCGCCGGCGGCCAGAACTACGGCAGAAACCATACGCCCCTCTCGGAAGTTGTCGCTCCTTCGCCCTGCGAACCCCCGGCTCGTCCGGGAGTTCGCTACGCGGGTGATCCTAGAGCTTCGACACCAGCTCGCCGATTCGATCGAGCGCCTTCCTGATATTGTCGAGCGAGTTGGCGTAGCTGAACCTGAGGTAGCCCTCGCCGAACGAGCCGAAGCACGTCCCGGAGAGGCACGCCACGCCGGCCTCATTGAGGACGCGGTCCGCCAGCTCCTGCGACTTGAGACCGGTTCCCGTGATGTTCGGGAAGACGTAGAAAGCCCCCTTGGGCCTCAGGCACGAGAACCCGTCGATCGCGTTCAGTCCGTCCACGATCGCGTCGCGGCGCTCCTTGAAGATGCCGACCATCTTCACGACCTCGTCCTGCGGACCCTTCAGCGCCTCCACGCCGGCGATCTGCACGAACGTCGTGGCGTGGGAGTAGATGTTGGTGTTGAGCTTCGTGAACCTCTCGGCGATCGCTTTCGGCATCGCGGCGTATCCCAAGCGCCAGCCGGTCATCGCGTAGGTCTTGGAGTGCGCGTCCATGAGGATCGTGCGCTCCTTCATACCCGGGAGACTGGCGACCGTGTGGTGCTTTCCTTCGTAGATGATCTTGCTGAAGACCTCGTCCGAGAGAACTATGACGTCGTTCGCAACGGACAGCTCGGCGATGCGCTCGAGATCAGAAGGCTCCAGCACGCCGCCCGTCGGGTTCTGTGGCGAGTTGATGATCAGCATCTTGGTCTTCGGGCTGATCTTCTCCTCGAGCTCGGCGATGTCGAACCGGAAATCCCTTTCCTCCCTGTAGTGCAGAGGGACTGCCTTGCCCCCGGCGAAGTTGATCGCCGACTCGTAGATCGGATAGCCGGGGTTCGGGTAGATGACCTCATCACCGTGGTCAATGAGCGCCAGGATGGGAAGGAAGATGATCGGCTTGCCGCCGGGGGTCAGCACGATCTGGTCCGGCGTGTACTGGATCCCGCGATCGGCCGCGAAGTGCTCGCAGATGGCCTCACGAACCGACATCATGCCGGCCGAGGGGCCGTAGTGCGTCTGACCATCCCAGATCGCCTTCTCCGCCGCCTTCCTGATGTTGTCCGGCGTGTCGAAGTCGGGCTCTCCGAACTCCAGATGAACGATTTCCTTGCCCTGAGCCTCGAGGGCTCTCGCCTTCGCCAGCACCTCGAACGCGGTCTCGGTGCCAAGTCTGCTCATGCGCTCCGCGAACATCTCACGACCCTCCTCTCGCGCCCGTCGTGGCGCTACGTTTGCACGTGCTACCTCGTTGTCTCTCCGTCGAACGTTGCTCTCTCGTCGATACGAGCGGACGGGCTCCGACCCGTGCGGGAATCACCCGCCCCGACCTCCACCCGTCGCGACCGTCACTGCCCTTGGTCACGCGCTCCTTCTGCTATCCCGCGCTTCCTCGAGAGAACCTCCCTCACCGATGACGCGATCTCGCGCGCGGTCAGCCCGAAGTGCGAGAGCAGCTGCTCGTGTTCACCGGACTCGCCGAAGCGGTCATCGATACCCACGATCTTGATGGGAGTCGGCCTGACGCTCTGCGCCAGAGCTTCCGCGACTGCGCCACCCAGCCCGCCGATCGTCGAACCCTCCTCAGCCGTGACCAGCGCTCCCGTCTCAACCGCGGCCCGGTTGACGATCGCGCGGTCCAGAGGCTTCACCGTGTGGCAGTTGACAACGCGGACGCCCAACCCCTCGTCCTCCAGATGCCGGGCCGCCTTGAGCGCCTCGTACACCAGCACCCCGCACGCCAGGACGGTCGCATCGTCGCCCTGCCTGAACACGGCCGCCTGTCCGATGGTAAACGCAGTGATGTCGGTCGTCACGATCGGGACGCGCGCGGCCGCGAAGCGAATGTACACCGGCCCGGGTATGCGGGCCGCGGCGACGGTCGCCTTCTGCGCCTCGACCGCGTCCGCCGGAACGACCACCGTCATGCCGGGAAGCGTCCGCATCACCGCGACGTCCTCCAGGGACTGGCGCGACCCGCCGGCGCC
>JAUWRQ010000250.1 GCA_030610515.1 Candidatus Eiseniibacteriota bacterium
CACAGTCAAGACGTGCCGTCTCGACTTGTAGGTCAGCACTACAGTGTCGTACTTGATCTCGGCGATGCGAGCACCCTTGATCGAGTCGCCTACGCGCAGATCCAACCCGTCGATGATGGCGATCGGGTCCTCAGGGGACCCGATGATCCCGTGGAGAGACATCCTCGGGAGCTCGTTGGACACCGGGACGCTCTCCGTCCTACGCGGCTCCGCGGGCGCAGTGTTCCTTTCCTTGATCAGAGGTTCGAGGGGATCGCGCGATTCCCCCGTTTCGTAGACCTTCTCGGACTGAAGTCTGGCTATCTTGGCTATCGTCTTGAGATACTCCGGCTGAGAGTCCAGCAAGCCGGTGTGGTTCCCTGAGCCGGCACTGGCAGAGTCGGTCGCACCTCCATTGGGCAAGGCGAACCGGACCACGAGCACGACGAGCAGCACTCCCACGAGCCCCGCCATGATGCCCAGCTTCCTCTTGTCCGTCCCGGCTGTCAGAGAACTGCTCAGGCTCGCGGCCATCGCCAGCTACTCCTCCCAGGAAAGCACGCCGATGAGAACAGTCACGTCCGCGCGGGACGCTGAGGTCCCGCTCGCATCTATTTTGACTTCGCGAACAGACAGGAGTCTGGGCGAGCCCTCGAGTCTGCTCAGGAATTCCCCAACCTCGTGGTACGAACCTCTCAGGGAGAGCTTCGCAGGGTACTCCGTCATCTTCTTGGAGGCCTCCCTCGGACTGAGGAGAACAGGGTCCCCCACCACCTTGAGCCCTGAGTCCAACGCCATCTCCTTCACGTCACCCAAGACGGTGACGCGCTCGTCCCCTCGCATCACGGCATCGCGGACAGCGGCCACCGCCTGACCCGACTGCTTGAGGATCAGGAAGTCCTCGACCACGGTCTTCTGCGCAACGAGCTTGTCGAGCCTTCCGCGAACTGGGCGAACGATCACGAAGTTCGCGAGATTCAGAGCCGCGACGTAGACGACGATGGCCAGTGCGAGAACGCGCCAGATCGATGTGCCTCCGCCGCGAGATCGTCTGACGAACCCAGGAAGTCGCATCCTGACGACCCCGAGGATCCAATTCAGCCCGGCCATCGAGCCGCTGCCCATTCGCACGGACTCGACGTTCTGGGAGTCCTCTCGGACATCGTGTATCGCGTGCTGAAGTCCCATTCCTCGCCCTTCGGGAGTCCTGCGCTCAGCCTCTACTGGAGCACGCACGTGATCTCGAACCCAATGACTTCCGTACCACCGACTCTCGTGATCCCGGTCTCGACGAATTTCGCGCCCGAGACGTGCTTGCTCAGGACGCCGCTGGACTCGATGCTCTTGGCGAACCCGCGGATGAGCGTACTTCCTCGCCGCCCGTCGGCCGTCATCGCCATCCCCTCGATGAGCACGCCGCCCTCGTTCGAGCGACCCTTCTTCAATCGATCCGGGGCGTGGAGAGATACTCCGGTGAGCCAGACGCTGTCGGGCACGGCGGCCGCGATTCCCTCCCAGATCCGGGTCATTTCCATCCTGTGTCCGATTCCGGAGGTGATCTCCTTGAGATCAGGTTGGATGCGTGAGAACACGAGCGAGAGTTCCTCGTGCGTCGGCGTTCCTGGATAGAGGAGAGAAAGATGGTCTTCGAGGTTGTGAAGCTCCTTGGCGTACACGTCGATCACGCGGAGATTCGAGACCGAGAAGAAGAGCACAGAGAGGCCGGTCAGCACGAAGACAAGCATGGTGAACGACACGACGGAGAAGAGGACACGCTTGTGCCTCTCGGGAACGACCGCGGCTCTTATGAGATTGATGTCGTACACCGCTATGCGACCTCCGACCTCATCGCCAGGGCTGCCGCGAGCGCCACGAACGGCGACAGCTGTTCCACGGAGGGCATGTCGAACCGGCCCTCGTCGACGTGTACTCTTCCCATCGGACTCCAGAACTCCACTGGTATCCCGAGCGAGTCCTCTATCGAGGACCTGAGACCACGCAGCCGGGAGCTTCCGCCGCAGAGCAGCATCTTCTCCACTCTGGCGCCGTGACTGCGCGTCTGGTAATAGACCATGGAGCGGTGTATCTCACCGATCAGATGACTGGCCACGTCGCGAACCGCCTGCTCGGTCTCCGGCGTCCAGCTGGCGCCCGTCACTTTCGTGGTCTCGGCCTCGGAGAACGGAACGCCGAGTGCCGCGGATATGACGTGCGTGAAGGCGTTGCCGCCGATCTCGAGATCCCGGACGAAGGGAGTGGCGCCGCCCTGCGTGACACCGATCCCGGTGCAGGCAGCTCCGACATGAAGGACCGCCACGGTCTGGGGCACGCTCGGCTCCATGAGCGCCGCATCGAGCAGTACGAGCATGTCGACGCCCACGAACCGGGGTTCGAGCCCCGACTCCTTGAGCGTTCCGGTCCGCCAATCGACCTCGTGTTTGCTCGCCGCGACGAACAGAACATCGGTTCGTCCGGCCCCTTCCTCGCCATTGGCGTCCTGCCTGTCGAGCACGGAGTAGTCCACGTAGGCGTCGTTGATGTCGAAGGCTATGACCTGCCCGCCTTCGTACCAGACGGCGCCCTCGATCTCCTCTCTCGCGAGTTGAGGAAACCGGAGAACGCGGACCGCGACGTGCGGTCCACTCACGGACGTAGCCACCGCCTTGCACTGCACGGATTCGGACTCGAGGATCATCGAGAGGGCACGCTTGGCGGCCTCCTGGGAGTCTCCCTGCCCGATGGGAACGAGCGCGAGCCGCTCGAGTTCGTAGGACGTCCCGTCCTGCGAGAGTTCCACCAGCTTGACGGAGCTGGAACCCATGTCCAGACCGATGAGCCTCTTCTGCTCGGACTTGATCAAATCAGCACTCCCCCGGTCGAACCGATGGCGCCGCAGAGACACAACTCCTCATCGGCTCGTTTGCACCCGTAGCAGTAGATCTGATGCCTCCCGCTCACTCGAACCCCGGCCGAAGCAGCCCGTCTACCACGACGTAGCAATCTCTCCGGACTCATCGATCGTGGCGATGGTACTCGCCACTTCAGACGCGGCGGTGGCCGTGCTGTTCCCGCCTCTGCATTCGATGTCGAACGTGTTCACACCGGGCGCTCCGTCGAAGGTGTAGCACTCCGTGCTGAAGTAGCGCCCGCTGAGATCGACGTCCATGATGCCCAGGATGCCGTCCACCGTCACCTGCGCTCCGTCGGTGAAGCTCCCGTCTGCGTACGTCCCGTGTTCCGCGTAGTGGAGGCGCATGTTCTCCCTCACGACGTCGAGTCCGGCAACAGCCTCCGTTGGCCGCGCGCGGCC
>JAUWRQ010000200.1 GCA_030610515.1 Candidatus Eiseniibacteriota bacterium
CCTCGAGATCAGGGTGCTGGGGCGCGAGCGGATCAAGGTGCCGGCCGGCGAGTTCGACTGCATCAAGGTCGAGCCCATCCTCCGTGCCGCCGGCCTCTTCAAGAACGAGGGCCGGCTGACGATCTGGATGACCGACGACGAGCACAAGATCCCCGTGCTCATGAAGAGCAAAGTCGTGATCGGGTCCATTTCGGCCTCCCTCACCCACGTGGACTACGCGGAGGACTCGGGCGCCCGCACTCCGTAGGAGGAACTATGCCATCGCGTTTCCCGCAGGTAGACCTCAGTCGAGTGCGGACGGTGTCGATCGAGGACCGGGGTGGAAGGGTCCGCATCGGGGATCTCGTCGCTCCCTACGATCCGGGTCCTGAGCTCGACGACTTCCTCGCGGTCGTGCCGGACATCCTCGCCGGCGTGAGCTTCAGGTGGGCGGTCGCGGCGGTCGCGCCCGCGGCCCGCGAAGGGAAGACCGTCCTGGTCATGTACGGCGGACACCTGGTGAAGTGCGGCCTGTCGAGACTGCTGATCGACCTGATGGAGAGGCGCGTCGTGACAGCGCTCGCGACGAACGGCGCGGGAGCGATCCACGACTTCGAGCTCGCGCAGTGGGGTGCGACATCGGAGGACGTCGCGTCGGGTCTCGTCGACGGGACCTTCGGGATGTGTCGCGAGACCGCCGACCTCATGAACGCGGCCGCCGTCGCCGGACGCGAGAGCGGCCAGGGACTCGGGGAGGCGCTCGGCGCCCGTCTCGCGGAGCTCGACGCGCCGCACCTCGACGCGAGCGTCGTCGGACGCGCGATCGCCCTGGGTGTTCCGCACACGGTCCACGTGGCCCTGGGAACCGACATCATACATCAGCACCCGTCGGCGGACGGCGCGTCGCTCGGCGAGACCAGCATGACCGACTTCCGGATCCTCGCGGAGGTCGTGGGCGACCTCGAGGGCGGCGTGGTTCTGAACATCGGCTCGGCTGTCGTGCTGCCGGAGGTGTTCCTGAAGGCGCTCACCGTTGCCAGGAACCTCGGTCGGAAGGCGAGCGGATTCACCGCGATCGGCATGGACATGGAGGAGCCCTACCGGGCGATGACGAACGTGGTCGGGCGGCCGACGGCGCAATCTGGCATGGGCATTGCACTTAGGGGGAGGCACGAGCTGCTCTTCCCGCTGGTCTGGGCGGGCATCAGGAGAGTCCTCGAAGCCTAGGGATACCCGCAACGATGGTTGACAGGAAACAAAGCTTGTGATACAATAGAATCAACCCTGTGAGAGTGACCGACAACGAGCACCGCATCGAAAGGACTCGCATAGCCCCACTGCTAAGGGTTTGCTTCGAATCCTGAAAGTGCCTTGACATCGCGTGTGCTGACGCATCCGGCTCTGTCCGGTGTGCTCAGTGCGTGCTGTGAATCGGGCGCGCCCTTGGCAGAGCAGAGCCTTGTTTGATGGAGCCGGGCGCGGCCTGAGGCCGACGCCCGGCTTCTTTACTTCGGAGGCGTCGGGGCAGAGCGGGAGCATCGGGGTCTTGTACTTCGTCGACGAACGATTCGGTTACGGGACGATCGAGGAGCTTGCCCAGGCGGCTTCTGAGCGGGAGGGCATCCTGCGAGGCACGTTCTATCGTCGGTTCGTCAAGCGCCCGCTCGATGTCGTTGCGTGTTCGATCGGAGTCCTTCTTCTCTCCCCGGTGTTCTTCATCATTTCCCTCGCCATCAAGCTGGACTCGCGCGGTCCCGTCTTCTTCCGGCAGCTCCGAGTTGGAAAGGACGGCCACGAGTTCTGGTTCTACAAGTTCAGATCGATGGTCGTGAACGCGGAGGAGATGAAGGACAAGCTGATGCACCTCAACGAGCTCGAGGGCCCGGTCTTCAAGATCAGCGAGGACCCGCGCATCACGAGGGTCGGTCGCTTCCTGAGAAGGACCTCGCTCGACGAGCTGCCGCAGCTCATCAACGTGCTCCGCGGAGAGATGAGCCTCGTCGGACCGCGCCCGCCGCTGCCCGGTGAGGTCAAGAACTACGAGTCGTGGCAGCGCGAACGGCTCGCGGTCTGTCCCGGTCTGACGTGCCTGTGGCAGGTGAGCGGGAGAAACCACATCGGCTTCACCGAGTGGGTCAGACTCGACATAGAGTACATCCGCCGGCAGTCCTTGGGGCTGGACGTGAAGATTCTGGCCCGCACGCTGCCCGCGGTGATCTCCCGGAAGGGGGCCTACTAGACCTACTGCTCTTGAGGGCCGCGGCTGCGGCTCGAGCGCAGATTCAGACCCTGGCAGATCCGGCAGCGGGTGCGCAGTTCCGAACCCTCACTCACACCGCAGCGCTGCCGGATTCTCTTATGTTGGGGGCGGCCCTTTCGTTTGACAGCAGGGTGGGCTTTCACTACGCTTGCGCGGCAAGAGGCGTGGTTCCGGCAAGCTCCCCGGTACCGGGAGGTCGGGTCAGACTCGCAGGGTGGGTCCCGAAGTGTCCAGAGACGAACGTGATGCGCTCCCGTCGGCGCGAACGGCGGGCGTGAGCGATCGGCAGGCGCAGTGGTTCCTCATCGCGATCGTCGTGCTGGGCGCCGTGCTCAGGTTCTACAGGCTCGGCTTCCAGAGCCTCTGGATCGACGAGGTTCTGACGATCCACGCCGCCGGCTTCGGGGAGAGGCTCTCGTTCCCCGAGGTCTTCTGGAACATCCAGGGCCCCCTCCACTCGACCCTCGTGCACGCCATCGGAAGCCTGACGACATCGGAGTTCGCGCTTCGCCTCCCGTCCGCGATCCTCGGGACGGCGACGATCCCGGTGGTCTACCTCCTGGGCCGCGATCTCGCGGACAGGCGGACCGGCCTCGTCGCGGCCCTCCTCGTGGCCGTCTCGCCCTTCGCCGTCTGGTACTCGCAGGAGCTCAGGAACTACTCGTTCCTCATGTTCTTCTCCGCGCTCTCGACGCTCCTGGTCTTTCGACTGGTCGAGCGGAAGGGCACCGGGTGGATCCTCTACGTCGTCGCCGTCGTGCTCGGCGTCCTCTCGAACTTCGCGGCCGGGTTCCTCGCGATCGCGCATCACCTGTTCGCGGCGGGACGTGTCCTCCGGGACAGGAGGCTCGCCACACGTTGGGCCCTGGCGTGGGTGGCGGTCCTGGTCCTCCTCATTCCGGCGATCATGGGCCTCGTGCGGTGGACCAGCATCGACAACGTCGGTGAGCGCGTGGTGCTCCCCGCCGCGGAGGAGGAACAGGAGCTCCTGCGCGGCGAGACGACGTTCTCGCCTGCCGCAGTCCCGTACGCGTTCTTCGCGCTCTCGTACGGCAGCACGTTCGGTCCCAGCCTGAGGGAGCTTCACGTCGCCACGCCGGCCCGCGCGTTTCGGAAGCACGCGCCGCTCGTGGCGTCGGCGGCGCTCGCCTACGCGGTCGCCTGTCTCCTGGGGCTCTGGCGCTTCCGGCGCTCGCGGCGGGAGCTCGTTCTGATCCTGTCCGTCCTCGTGGTGCCGGTCGCCGGAGCGTCGCTCCTGGCGCTCGCGAACATCAAGCCGTTCAACCCGCGCTACGTCTCGGTCTCGCTGCCGGTCCTCCTCGTGGTCGCGGGCGCGGGCATCGGGTCCCTGAGGCGGGTCCCCGCGGCCTTGCTTTGCGGGCTCATCGCTGTATTCTGTACGGTGTCGCTCGGGAACTACTACTTCCGTGGCGACTACCGCAGGGAGGACGTGCGGGGTGCGGTGCGGTACCTCGAAGCACGCGAGCGTCCCGGCGACATGATCCTCGCTCCGGTCGTAGGTGACGTGCTCGAGTTCTACTTCGGCGGCGCCGCCGATCGCTTCATCATCTACCCGGGCCAGGCCGGATCGGA
>JAUWRQ010000055.1 GCA_030610515.1 Candidatus Eiseniibacteriota bacterium
CCGCGCACGCCGTCCGGATCGGGCGCGCCCACCCCCGCGCACTCGGCGACGGCCGGGTGCTCGATGAGCGCGGACTCCACCTCGCACGGGCCGATGCGGTATCCGGACGACTTGATCACATCGTCGTCCCGGCCGACGAACCAGAAGTAACCGTCTTCGTCGATGCTTGCACGGTCTCCGGAGACATACCAGAGCCCGGGATCGGAGCGCAGTTCCTCGGGAGACGCGTCCTCACGGGCGCCCTCGAATTTGCTCCGGTAGACGTCGGGCTGCTCCCAGTAGCCGTGGAACATGGCCGGCCAGCCCGGCCGGAACGCCAGGAGCCCGACATGACCGGGCTCCGTCAAAGGCTCGTGCGACTTGAGATCGAGGACCGATGCCGTGATCCCCGGGAACGGCCTTCCCATCGAGCCTGGTTTGATCCGCATGCCGGGGAAGTTCGACACCATGATCGACCCGGTCTCCGTCTGCCAGAACGTATCATGGAACGCAAGGCCGTAGACCTTCTTGCTCCAGACGACGGCCTCGGCGTTCAAGGGCTCCCCCACGGACGCGAGGTGACGCAGCGACGAGAGATCGTGCTGCCTCACCGGCTCCTCACCGTCCCGCATGAGAGAACGGATCGCCGTCGGAGCCGAGTACCAGGCGGTCACGCGGTTGTCCTCGATGAACTTGTACCAGCGGTCCGCGGTGAAACCCGCGTCCAGCACGCACTGCGTGACCCCCAGCGCCCATGGACCGATGATCCCGTAGCTCGTCCCGGTCACCCAGCCCGGATCGGCGGTGCACCAGTAGATGTCATCGTCCCGAAGGTCGAGCGCCCAATGCGTAGTCAAGACCTGGCTCCAGATGGAACCGTGCGCGTGCTGCGCGCCCTTGGGCTGGCCCGTCGTACCGGAGGTGTAGTGGAGCACCGATGGTGTCTCAGGTCCGGCATCGTAGACGTCGAAGGTCTCGACCGCCGGAGCGGACTCGACGTCGAAGGAGATCTCGCCTTCCTTGAGTGTCGACTTGTCTCCCCCTACGACGATCGTGTGCTCCAGGTTGGGCAGGTGATCCCTGATCTTCCTGATCTTCTTGGCATGCCGCCGGGTCGTCAGGATCGCGCGTGTCCGCGCGCTCGCAAGCCGAACCTCGAGCGACTCGTCGCCGAACGCGGAGAACAGAGGCTGCACGATACCGCCCATCTCGAGAATCCCGAGAAACGCGAAGTAGAGACTCGGGATCTTGTCCATGAAGAGGCAGATCCTGTCCCCGGGCTTGAGCCCGAGATCGCGGAGGAATGCCGCGAAGGCATTCGAATGTTTCGACAGATCGCCGAAGGTGTACGTGCGCCTGTCACCCTTGGAGTTCTCCCAGATGAGCGCCGGCTTCTCGGCTCTCCCGGTCGAGCATATCCTGTCCGAGCAGATGGCTCCGATGTTCAGCAGCTCGCCATCTCTCCACGATAGGACGTCCTTCGCGAGTCCCCAGTCGAAACCCTTGAGCCTCTGCTCATACGATCCGATGTTGCTCAAGAAACCCCCTCCAGAATGACGACGGCCACCGCGCTCAATGAGGAATGAGACAGGGAGAGGCGCGTCGACGAGACACCAAGTCGCCGCGCGACATCGAGCGCGGCGCCCGAGAAGACGACATTGACATCGCCATCGGGGCCTCGGACCACCTCGACATCCGTCCATCTCATCCCCTGAGACAGACCCGCTCCGAGAGCCTTGAACGCGGCCTCCTTGGCCGCGAAACGGACGGCGAAGCTTTCCCACGGGCGCGCCCGGGTGCCGGCGTACGCGATCTCGCCCGGGACAAAGAGCTCCTCGATCAGCGCTTCGTCGAGTCTCTCCCGAAACTCCTCGAGATCGACGATGTCGATGCCGACTCCGACCACCAAGGTGTCCCTCCGACTGCCGACGATCTCGTAAGGTCCCGGTATTTTACTCCTTCGCGGACCCGCGGGTCAACGTCGAGGCGGGCAGCTTCCCAGCAAACAACGCCCGGGCGGCTCTCACCGCCCGGACTCGATCGGATGCAACCTGAATCATGAGTGCTGATTGGGCACGCCGTGGACACCACTGGACGAGGCGAGGTGGGCGGGCGCCGCACGCACGCCCGGGGCCTCCGGTGGGTCTACTTGTACAGCGCCTTGATGACGCCCCAGCTCGACTCACGAACCGGGCTCGCGCAGTCGCTCGGGAACGAGGGCAGGTTCGGCTCACCCGGCGTAGGAATCATCATGAACCAGTCCCCCGCGCTACAGGCGTTGTTGTCCACGCCCATGGGGCAGCGGCCCAGCGAGTTGCCCTGCGGCACGAGCTCAGCGAACTCGGGGTCGTCGCACACGGTCCAGGCGATGGGAACGGGGTCGGGAACGGCCCCCCAGTTCACTCCGTCCACGACCGTCCAGCAGTCGATGGCGGCGGTCGAGTCGACTCCGGTGGCGAGCAGAAGGCCGTCGCCCACGTTCGCGAGCGCGACGTCGGCATTGGCGCCGCTCACAAGCGTGATGTTCGGAACGTCGGGATTGTTGTTGTCGTCGGCCGGATGCCAGAACTCCCAGTCGGCGTTCGAGAGATCGGGTTCTATCTCTCCAGGAACCGCGTCCACTGCGATGAGCAGTATCTCCCCCGGCTGAATCGGTATCGTGTGACCACCCCGGACGCCGGGAAACCTGAACACGCCCTCGGGCATCCCGTCGTCGCCCTCGTCCGTGATGACCGCGCCATCAAGGAACGCGACTGTGCCTCCGGCGTTCACGAGTTCGATGTACTCGTTATGAATGTCGACCCCGGGAACATAGTAGTAGATCTCGTTGAAGACCACGCGGTTCCAGATATCAAGTGCGGGAGCAGTCGCCGCCGCGAGCGCAAGCAGCACGAACACCAGAGCCGTCCGGACCATCCCTTCCCCCCTCTCACCGCCGCCCGCCGAACGGGCGAGACCTGATCAGCAGACGCCGCAGCGAGCGACGACATGCTCCTCTCCCACAGACGAGCTCCGTCGGTCGTCTCGTATCCGGCGACGGGAGCCACGCCTGTCTGTCGTGTGGAGGCGCCGTGCATGAAGCGGTCCCGCGCGGCGGGAGAGGCGGAAGGGCCTGCGGGAAGGCCCCTTTGGGGCGACCGAGTCTGCCTGGAGATGGGGAGATGTGAACCTGGTGGACGGTCAGTGCTAACGCCGCCCGGGAGGCGCCATCGGCCACGGTGTCTCGATGCCTGCGGCCTCGAGCATGCGGAACGAGAGCTCGGTAGCCTCGCGGGCGATCTCGCGCTCGTCGCCCGTGACGAGCCGACCCTCCTCCACTACGACTTCGCCGTTCACGATCGTGTAGTCGACGCGGTGGTCGAAGCCGGCGTAGAGAACTGCCGCCAAGGGATCGGACTGCGCCCCCGCGTAACCCACGCGGGTCATATCGATGAGGGCGATGTCGGCGGCCTTCCCCTCCTCGATGGAGCCGATCTCGTCCCGGCCCAGGATGTCGGCGCCGCCGCGAGTCGCCATGCGGACGACGTCGTAGGCCGTGACGGACTCGGGTCCGTGCGTCAGAAGATGCACGAGAAGGCAGTTCCGAAGCTCGCCGAGCATGTCGGACGTGTCGTTGCTTGCGCTCCCATCGACCGCGAGCCCGACGCGCACGCCCTTCTCGAGGAAGCGCGGCACGGGCGCCACGCCCGAGGAGAGCCGCATGTTCGAGGTCGGGCAGTGGGCGATGCCGGTTCCGGTCTCAGCGAGCCGGTCGATCTCCTCGTCGTTGAAGTGGACTCCGTGCGCGAACCAGACGTCCCGGCCGACCCAGCCCACGCGTTCCATGAGCCCCAGCGGCCTCAGCCCATGTGTCTCGAGACAGAAGGTCGTCTCGTCCTCGGTCTCGGCGACGTGCGTGTGCAGGAGAACGCCGCTGCGCCTGGCGAGCTCCGCCGTCCTCTCCATGAGTCCGTCGGTGACCGAGAACGGCGAACAGGGTGCCAGGGCCACGCGCGTCATCGAGAAGGGCTCGGGATCGTGATGCTCTTCGATGACGCGCCCGGAGTCCGCGAGTATCGCATCCTCGCTCTGGACGATCGAGTCAGGGGGCAAACCTCCCTGCTTCCTCCCCCGCGACATGCTCCCGCGCGTCGGATGGAAACGGATGCCCAGCTCCCGCGCAGCCGCCACCTGCTCGCCGATGAGGTCGTCGGCAAGCCCCTCCGGAAAAACGTACATGTGGTCGCTCGACATCGTGCAGCCGGTGAGCAAGAGCTCCGCGCACGCCAGTCGTGTGCTGGCGCGCACCGCGTCGAGCGTCAGGCCCGCCCAGATGTCGTAGAGCGTGGCCAGCCAGTCGAAGAGTTTCCTGTTCTGAGCCGTCGGGACGTTGCGTTGGAGCGTCTGGTAGAAGTGATGATGCAGATTGACGAGGCCCGGAATGGCGAGCATCGACGAGCAGTCGATGACGCGCGCGTCGTCCGGAGTCTCCAGCGACGACCCGATGCTCGCGATGCGGTTCCCGTCCAGAAGAACGTCGACGCCGGAGCGCCTGTCTCCGGCATCGTTCATCGTGGCGAGATGGTAGATGTTGCGTAGGAGGATCATCCCGTGCCCTCGGCGCGGTCTCTGCTCCCGTGGAGCGTCTCGAGCCCGGCGAGCACGCGCTCGGGCGTGAGCGGGAGCCGCCTGAGCCTCAAACCCGTCGCCGCGAACACCGCGTTCGCGATGGCCGGGGCCACGACGTCCACGGGGATCTCGGAGACGCTCTTCGCGCCGAACGGTCCGGTCGGCTCGTCGGTCGTGACGAGTATGGCCTTGATGGCCGGCGTGTCGACGGAGGAGAAGATGGCGTAGTCGATGAGGTTCGCGTTCAGCATGCGCCCCTTGTCGCTGAAGAGCATCTCCTCGGAGAGCGCGTACCCCAGGCCCATCGTGACACCACCCTGTATCTGCCCCTCTGAGAGGGCCGGGTGGATCGGGAAGCCCAGGTCGATGGCGCAAGTGAAGTCCCGCACGTCCACGCGGCCGGTCTCGACGTCGACCTCGACGTCGGCCACCGCGGCGGCGAAGGGAGGCGGGCAGTCGAACGTGACGTTCGACGCCGTGAACGAGACCTGCTCCTTCTCCTCGCCGTACATCGCCAGGGACGTGACGTCCGCGAGAGGTACGGACTTCCCGCCGGGCCCACTGACGGCCCCGTCCGAGCACTCCAGTTCCTCCGCCGGCACGTCCATCATCTTCGAAGCGTGGTAGATGAGCCTGTCACGGACCATCTCCGCCGCGCGCACGACGGCGCCACCCGAAACATACGTGGTGCTCGAGGCGTAGGCCCCGACGTCGAACGGCGTGCGGTCGGTGTCGGAGGAGTAGACGACGACATCCCTGGGCTCGACACCCAGGACCTCGGCCGCCATCTGTCCGAGGATGGTGTCGCTGCCGGTTCCGAGGTCCGTGGCGCCTATCAGCAGGTGAAACGACCCGTCCTCGTTCGCCTTGATCGTGGCAGCACCCATATCGTCGCCGGGGATGCCGCTCCCGTGCATCGCGAACGCGACGCCTAGGCCCCGCCGCATGAACGGCTCCGAGCCCGCGGTTCCGAAGCGCCCTTCCTCGAGCTGCGAGCGCCACTCGTCCCACCCGGACGCGACCCGGACCTTCTCCCAGCACTCGGGAAGACCGTTCGTACGGATGATGCGGTCGTAGCCTACCTTGCCCTCGCCCAGGCTCGTGGCTATCGGGTCGCTGTCCCCTTCTCTGATGAGGTTCCTGAGGCGGAACTCGACCGCGTCTACACCCAGCTCGTAGGCGATCTCGTCCATGTGGGATTCGACCGCGAAGTAGCCCTGCGGAGCGCCGTACCCGCGGAGCGCGCCTGCCACGGGCAGGTTCGTGTAGACCGAGAAGGCCTCAAACCGGAGGTTCCCGGTGCGGTAGAGCGGCAGACTCTTGCTGCCGGTGTTGGAAGGCACGGTGAGCGCGTGAGCTCCGTAGGCGCCCGTGTTGACGAGGGCGCGCATCTCGCGCGCGACGATGAGGCCGTCCGCGTCGACGCCCGTCTTCACGGTGATGGTCTCCGGGTGCCTGGTCCTCGTGGCCGAGAGTTCCTCGTCGCGATCGAGCATGATCTTGACGGGGAGACCCGTCTTGAGCGTCAGCGCGGCGCAGATGTCCTCGAGAACGACCTCCTGCTTGGCGCCGAAGGCCCCTCCTATCCGCGGCTTGATGACGCGGACCCTTGAGATCGGTAGACCATTCACGCGCGCGACGATCCTGCGGGCGTGGAACGGAACCTGCGTGCTCGTGACGACCACGAGCCGGTGCTTCTCGTCCATGTAGGTGAGCGTCACGTGCGGTTCGGTCGGCGTGCCGTGGACGTACTGCACGTCGTACACGTTCTCGAACACGCGGAAGGCGTCGGCGAAGGCGCCGTCGGGGTCGCCGACGCTCACGTCGATCCTCGCGGCGAGGGTGCGCGATGCGTCCGCTATTCCGCTCGCGTCCGGTGCGTCGTGGATGCAGGGAGCACCTTCGTCCATCGCCCTGGCAGGGTCAAGGATCGGAGGAAGCTCCTCGTACTCAACCTCGATGAGGTCGCAGGCCTTGTGCGCGAGAAGCGGCGTCTCGGCGGCAACCGCCGCGACCCGGTCCCCTACGAATCGCACCTTCGTGTCGAGCATCACAGCGTCGTACGGTGACGGTTCGGGGTGGTTCTGGCCCGCCGTCGAAAAAGGCACGCGAGGTACGTCCTCGTGGGTCAGGACGCAGTGAACCCCGGGAAGGGCGCGGGCTCTGGAGGCATCGATGCGCACGATGCGCGCGTGGGCGTGCGGACTCCGCTTGATGCGACCGTACAGCATGCCATCGGCGGTGAAATCGTCTGTGTACTTGGCC
>JAUWRQ010000040.1 GCA_030610515.1 Candidatus Eiseniibacteriota bacterium
CTGTAGGGTACGACGACCCGCAGGCCGACAGTCTCAACGAATTCGGTGAGCGGCAGTTCCTCGAGTGCGAGCTTGACGCCGCCCCCGTAGGCGCGCACCAAGCCGCCCTTTCCTAGCTTTGTTCCCCCGTAGTACCTTGTCACGACCGCCACGATGTCGCCCACGCCGCTTCCCAGGAGGACATTCAGCATGGGTCTCCCGGCGGTTCCGTGCGGTTCCCCCACGTCGCTCATGCCCACGCGGCTGGTGTCGCCGGGTGGCCCGACGACGTACGCCCAGCAGTTGTGGGTCGCATCACGGAATTCGTCGGACACCTCCGCGATGAACGCGCGCGCATCCTCCACCGTGGCGGCTCCTCCGACCGTGGTGACGAAGCGGCTCCGTTCTCGCGACTCCTCGACGCGGTGGGTGACGGCCGGTATCGGGTATCGGCCCTTCAAGAGGCGAGTCTCCTTCGCCTGACGAGGCGCGACGCCAGGACGGCGACCAGATAGGCGGCTCCGGCGAAGAGAACGATGGTCGCGCCGGTCGGCGTGTTGAGGTTATAGCTGAGCGCCAACCCCCCGGTCGTCAGAACCGCGCTCGCGGCGACGGCGAGACCCATCATCTGAGAAAGTCTGCCCGAGAAGCGACCCGCGATTGCGGCGGGTATCGTGAGGAGCGCGATCACGAGGACGACGCCGACCACCGTTACCAGTAGCACGACGGTGAGCGCGACGAGTACGAGCAGGATCATGTGATAGAAACCCACGTTCACGCCTCGGGCCCGTGCGTAGTCCTCATCGAAGGAGATGGCCAACAGCTGGTTGCGGAACGCGACGACGACGCCGAGGACGAGAGCATCCATCACGGCAATGACGAGGATGTCGCGCGTCGACACGAGCAGGATGTTACCGAAGAGGTAGCTCATGAGGTCCTGCGCGTAGCCCGGAGTCCGCGCAAGGAAGAGAACCCCCGTGGCCATGCCGATCGCCCATACCGCGCCTATCGCGGTGTCCATCCGCTCCTTCGCCTTGACACTGATCGTGCCGATCGCGAGTGCCGCAAGGAGCGCCGCCACGAGAGCTCCGTGTATGGGGTCGACGAACGTCCATCCGTGCGCCCGCTCGAGGTAGACGGCCGCCCCGATCCCGCCGAGCACGCAGTGTGCTATTCCCCCGGCGATGTAGGTCATCCTGCGGACGACGACGTACGTTCCCATGGCGCCACAGGCGACGCTCACGAGGAGGCCGGCGACGAGGGCGTGCCTCAGGAACGCGTGCTCCAGGAGCGCGCTCGCGAAGCCGTTCAAGAGCGTCCCCCTCCTGGATGGTCCTCGTGATCGTGGATGACCGCGCGCACGTCGTGGCCGTACATCGCGACGATCATCTCTCCGGTCAGCTTCCCGGTTTCGTGGCACGCGAGCGTCTGCTTCATACACACAACGGTCTTCGTGTAGTCAGAGACGAATCCCAGGTCGTGGGTCACGAGCAGGATGGTCGTCTGCTCGTGCAGCCGTCCGAGCAGGTCGTAGAGCCCCTTCTCCATTGCGACGTCGAGGTTGGACGTCGGCTCGTCCAGGAGCAGGAGCTCAGGTTCGGAGGCGAGCGCTCGTGCGATGAGGGTGCGCTGCTGTTCTCCACCCGAGAGCGCGGAGAACGGGCGCAGGGACTGATCCGCCAGCGCGACCTCGCGGAGGGCCCTGAGCGCCATCTCGCGGTCCAGGGACGAGTAGGGGCCGAACGCGCGTGCCCCGGGAAGGCGCCCCGTAAGCACGACGTCGAGGATCCGCGCCGGGAAATCGCGGTCGGCAGCAGACCGCTGGGGGAGGTAGCCGATGCGCGGGCGCGCGGCCTCCGGAGTCCCGCCGAAGACCCGGACGGTCCCGCTCGTCGGGCGCAGGAGTCCCAATACGAGCTTGAGGAACGTCGTCTTGCCTCCTCCGTTGGGGCCGACGATCGATACGAAATCCCCTTTCTCGAGGACGACGCTGACGTCGCGGAGGACGTCCCTTCCATCGTACGAGAGCGAGACGTTCCTGAAGTCGACTGCGGCAGGCGCGCTCATGCTGATGCTACCTCTCCGCGTTCGGAGCGGTCTCCCGCCCCTCCTCCGGCGTCAGTGCGTCCGCAATGGCGTGACCGATCTCCCTGAGCCCGGTCAAGTAGTCGTAGGCGAGCGGGTCGAGCGTCACGATCTCCGCGCCCAGCTCTTCCGCGACGGTCGTTGCCACGCGTGCCGGGTGTTGGGGTTGCACGAAGATGGTGCTGACGTTCTCGTCCCGTGCCCTCGATACGGTCGCGGCCAGGTCTCGTGCTCCCGGTCCCTTACCGTCGACCTCGATGGCGATCTGCCTGAGTCCGTACGCCTCCGCGAAGTAGCCGAACGCCGGGTGGAAGACGTACAAGCTCGCACCCTCGAGCGGCTCGAACAGGGCCGTGAGTTCCCGGTCGAGCTCGTCGAGCTCCCGGAGGAGCAGGGCGAGATTCGAGCCGTAGTAGCTCGCGCCACCCGGGTCCACCGATACAAGTCCGTCGCGGACGTTCGCAGCGATGACGGCCGCGGTCGCGGGGGAGAGCCAGACGTGCGGGTCGAGCGGTCCGCTGTGGTCGCGTTCTGAACGCTCACGGTGCGCCGCCGGGTCGGCCTCGCGTCTGACGATTCCCTGGCTCGAGTCGATGACAAGGAGTTCTTGGCCGGCCTGACGGAGATCTCGGAGAATGGTCTCCTCGAACGGAAGACCTATCGAGAAACAGATGCGGCTCGAAGAGAGCGCGGCGATGAGCGACGGTGTCGGCTCGAACGAGTGGGGTGACTGCCCCGCTTCCGTGAGTGAGATCACGTCGACTCTGTCTCCTCCAACGCGGTCGACCAGGAACGCCTGCGGGAGAACGCTCACGCAGACGCGTACCGGCAGGTCGGCGCCCACTGCGAGCGTGGCGGCGGGAGCCGCGAGCCACAGCGAGAAGAGGGCGGCGGCGAGCCAGGTGAGGTGCCTCGCGGGCCCGACCGGCGCTGGGAGCTTCATACTTCCTCCTCCGGCTGGAAGGTCCTCACTCCTGCGGTCTGTGTGAGCAGACGAGCCTGACCTCGCTGCAGTCCTCGCACTCCTCGAGCGAGTGGTCATCCGAGAGTTCGCGCCAGTGCCGCATCTGATTCGGCGAGAGCACGCCCTTTCCTCCGCAAAGGGGACAGCTATTCTCGAGTGCTGACATGATGGCCGCCCGGATGAAGTCCGAGCGGTTGTCCACTCCCTTCATCGCGGAGAGCAGACTCTCGTCCGCCTTGAAGGAGACGATCTCAGTTTTCCTGGACGGCACTTGTGAGACCTCCATCGCGGATGGTGATTTCGAGGTTGCGTGGCGTGGCGTCGACATCGATTAATACAATGTACTACCACGGACTCCGAGTCAAGGCGCAAGACGGAATCCCTGGCGGGGGCCCCGCATCTATGATAATGAGAAGCATTCCCATGTCTCGGGGGTCCATGGTCACGCAAGCCCCGAGGAGACCATGACAGCGCAAGCCCCGAGGAGACCATGACAGCGCAACCTCCGAGGATGACAAGCAGTCGGCGCGCAATCCTGGACGACCTCAGGATGAATCGCTCTCACCCCACGGCGGACGAGATCCACGTGCGGCTGAAGGAGAAATCCCCGAGGATCGGTCTCGGCACGGTCTACAGGAACCTCGAGTACCTCTCGAGACACGGGATCGTGAGGGTTCTCAGGGAGCCCGGAGGAAGACGGAGATACGATGTCGCCGACGACGGGCACTACCATCTGTGGTGCACCCGGTGCGGCAAGGTGAAGGACGTGCGTCTCGTGCCGTCCGCGTGCGTGGAGGAGCTTCTCGAGGATGACCTGGGCTATCGTATAGATGGTCACAGCCTGAGCTTCCTCGGGACGTGCCCCGAGTGCAACGGACGGCGGAACTCACGGAACGAGTGAAGGAGGGGTAATGCAGCTCAAGGGTTCGAAGACGGAGAAGCACCTGCTCACGGCATTCGCGGGCGAATCACAGGCGCGGAACCGCTACACGTACTTCGCGAGCAAGGCGAAGAAGGATGGGTACATCCAGATCTCGTACATCTTCGAGGAGACGGCGAACCAGGAGAAGGAGCACGCCAAGCGGCTGTTCAAGTTCCTGGAGGGTGGCGAGGTCGAGGTGCAGGCGAGTTTCCCGGCCGGAGTCATAGGTGAGACGCCGGACAACCTGGCCGCCGCGGCTGGCGGCGAGCACTTCGAGTGGACTGAGATGTATCCGTCGTTCGCGAAGGTCGCGCGCGAGGAGGGCTTCGAAGACATCGCGTGCGTCTTCGAGGCGATAGCCGTTGCGGAGAAGCAGCACGAGAAGCGCTACGTCGATCTCAAGGCGAACATCGACGGCGGGCGCGTGTTCAAGCGTGAGAAACCCGTGGTGTGGCGCTGCCTCAACTGCGGCTATCTCCACGATGGGCCGGAACCTCCGGACAAGTGTCCGGCGTGCGCGCATCCGCGGGCGTACTTCGAACTCCTCGGAGAGAACTGGTAGGCGCGTGTCAACCGCGCGTCCCCGAAAGGAGAACCGATGACAGAACGCACGGGAGTCGTAACAGTATCGGGCAACCCGATGACACTCCTCGGTGATGAGATCAAGGTGGGGGAGAAGGCGCCGGGCTTCGAGGCAGTTGGGAACGACATGCAGCCCTTCACGTTCTCGGAGCTGGCCGGCAAGGTCGTCATCATCTCGGCCGTGACGTCTCTCGACACGTCGGTCTGCGACGTTGAAACGAGGCGGTTCAACACGGAGGCAGGGAAACTCGGTGAAGGGATAGCCATCCTGACCATCAGTATGGACCTGCCCTTCGCTCAGAAGAGGTGGTGCGGGGCGGCGGGGGTAGATCAGGTGCAGGTCGTGTCCGACTACAAGACGGCCGAGTTCGGCGAGAAGTACGGCGTACTCATGAAGGAGCTTCGCCTCCTCGCTCGGTCGCTCTTCGTGGTCGATCGCGACGGAATCGTACAGTACATCCAGATAGTCGATGAGGTCTCGCACGAGCCGGATTACGACGCCGTGCTCGCCGCGGCCAGGGAACTTCTGTAGAATCTCCAAGGAGGATGGAATGGCAGCGAAGCTTGAGGTCTACAAGTGTGAGAAGTGCGGGAACATCGTTGAGGTGCTGCACGGCGGCGCGGGTGAGCTGGTGTGCTGCGGCGTGCCGATGGTTCTCCTGGACGAGCAGACGGCCGACGCGTCGACCGAGAAGCACGTCCCGGTCATGGAGAAGACCGACCACGGCGTGCTGGTCAAGGTCGGAGGTGTGCCACACCCGATGGAGGACACCCACCACATCGAGTGGATCGAGGTCATCGCAGGCGGGAAGGCCTACCGCGAGTTCCTGACGCCGGGAGGTCCCCCGGAGGCGGCATTCTGTGTGGACGCCGAGATCGACGCGCTCCGCGAGTACTGCAACGTGCACGGGCTCTGGAAGGCGGACGCGTAGATCCCTTGTGGTGGCGGCCCCGGGTCTCGATCAAGACCCGGGGCTCTCGCCGAATCGGCGCGGTGGAGGCAGGTGCGAAGGCGCGCCGTGACCGCAGAGAGAGGCGAACCATGACCGTGGAAGAGGCGATCAGGACTTCCATCGAATACGAGGCGAGCGTTCGGGACGTCTACGGTGATGCCGTGGGGCGCGCCGAGAGCGACGGGGCGCGGCGGTTCTTCCAACTCATGGCCGACGAAGAGCAGCACCACCTCGACTACCTCGAGGCCAAGCTCCCGGAGTTATCTGAGACCGGGGCCGTCACGTCAGGTGGTCTCGAGACAGCGATCCCGTCTCGGGACGTCATCAGGGAGAGCGTGGCAAGCTTGGGTGACAGACTTGGCGACAACGTCGGGCGCGTCGACATCCAGTACCTCGAGAAGGCGCACGCCGTCGAGCGCGAGACCTGCGAATTCTACCGGCGCATGGTCGGCGAGCTCCCGTCCGAAGCGAAGGCGCTCTTCTCGCGATTCCTGGAGATCGAGGACGGCCATCTGGACCTCGTACAGGCGCAGCTTGACCTGGCCAACGGAACGGGCTACTGGTTCGATGTGCGCGAATTCAATCTCGAAGGATAGAAGTATGGGACCGGGGACGAGAGCGGGCCCCGTCGTGGGCGCGGCGGAACTCGAGCGCCTCTACGAGGCACTGAACCACAGGAGCTACGTGCATCCCGACCCGCTTGAGTTCCTGTACAGGCACGACGACCCCCTCGACCGGGAAGTCGTGGGCATGATCGCGGCCTCGCTCGCGTACGGCCGCGTGAAGCAGATCCTGGCGAGCGTCGAGAAGGTCCTTGCCGTGCTTGGCCCGTCGCCGGCGGTGTACGTGGCCGGCGTGACGTCCCCGGAGCTCGAGAGAACGCTCTCCGGGTTCAAGCACCGGTTCACAACCGGGGACGAACTCGCACGACTGCTCGTTGCGGTAGGTGCCATGCAGACGATACACGGCTCGCTGGGGGCGCGCTTTGCCCAGCTGGTCGAGCTCGGCGAGGACACGGTCGCGCCCGCGCTCGAGCGCTTCGTGGGTGAGCTCAGGGGCGACGCGTGGCGCGGCAGGTCGAGCGTTCTGCCGTCGCCCGAGAAGGGGAGCGCCTGCAAGAGACTCCACCTCTTCCTTCGCTGGATGGTTCGCCGGGACGACGTGGACCCGGGAGGATGGGATGGTGTTTCCCCGTCCAAGCTCGTCGTCCCGCTCGACACGCACATGCACCGCATCTCGAGAGCGTTCGGCCTGACGGAGCGGGCTCAGGCCAATCTCAGGACTGCGCTCGAGATCACTGACGCGTTCAGGAAGTTCAGTCCGGATGACCCGGTGAAATACGATTTCGCTATCACTCGACTTGGCATAAGGGACGACGTGACGCTGGAGACGGTTCTATCGGGCGAGTTCGCGCGCGCCTGAGGACGCGTGCCGAGCGTCTCATCGTGCACGGGAAAGGACGTGACGATGCTGGGCAAGAAGATGGAGAAGGCGCTCAACGAACAGATCAACGCCGAGCTATACTCCTCGTATCTCTACCTTTCGATGGCCTCGTGGAGTGAGAGCGAAGGCCTGGACGGCTTCGCCAACTGGTTCAAGATCCAGGCTCAGGAGGAGCTGACCCACGCGATGCGCTTCTACGCCTACGTGTACGAGCGCGGCGGGCGCGTGAGGATGGCCGCGATCGAGGCGCCCAAGACCGAGTGGAAGTCGGCGCTCGCAGCGTTCGAGGACACGCTCGAACACGAGCAGAAGGTGACCGGTCTCATCAACAAGCTTGTCAAGCTGGCCCGTGACGCGTCGGATTACGCGACCGAGAACGTGTTGCAGTGGTTCGTCGCCGAGCAGGTGGAAGAAGAGGACACGGCGGACAGGCTCAGGCAGAAGGTCGAGCTCGTTGGCGGCAAGGGGCACGGCCTCTACATGCTCGACAGAGAGCTTGCCGCCAGGGTCTTCACTCCGCCGCCGGCGGAGGAGTAGGCGCATGGCTGAGCCCTTCGAGGCGATTCGCGTCACCGATCGTGTTTACTGGGTCGGGGCGATCGACTGGGCGATCCGGGACTTCCACGGATATTCCACGGACCGCGGGAC
>JAUWRQ010000067.1 GCA_030610515.1 Candidatus Eiseniibacteriota bacterium
CAGCGCCCCCGCCATGATCGACGTGAAGTTGACCGCTTGGACTGCGTTCGGGAAGGGAAGGAGTGCGAAGAGTCGCGATATCAGCGTGTAGATCGGCGATCCCGGTGGATGACCCACGCCGAGGATCGCGCCGACGGCGACGAACTCACCGTTGTCCCAGAACGCGACGACGGGAGCCGTAGTGAGCATGTACACGATGAGCGACACCGCGCCCATCAACCATCCGATTATCCTGTTGGTCCTGTCATGCTGGTACATCGACTCTCCTCTAGGTTCCGGAGCTCTCCGCGGACGGCGGTCTCAGGAGCTGTGTGAGCTTGTCCCTGAGCGCCGATGCCGACAGGCCTCTCGAGATCTGACCCGTCAGGGCGAGAGACAGTTCACCGGTCTCTTCGGAGACGACGACGACCACGGCGTCGGTCTCCTCTGTGAGCCCGACTGCCGCGCGATGCCGCGTGCCGAGCGTGTGAACGAAATACGGGTTCTGAGAGAGTGGGAGCGTGCAGCGCGCCGCCACTATCTGATTGCCATTGATGATGACCGCGCCGTCGTGCAAGGGCGTAAGTGGCGTGAAGATCGAGACGACGAGCGACGGGACGACCGGTGCGTTGAGCATGACGCCGGTCTGATAGTAGTTCGCGAGCTTGGCGGTCCTCTCGATCACGATGAGCGCGCCCGTCTTCTTTCCGGACATCGCCTGAACGGCCGCGATCACCGCGTCGACGACCTCGTGTTCCTCTATCCGGAAGAACGGCCGGAGGTATCTGCTCTGGCCGATCTGACCGAGAAGCCTTCGGAGTTCGTCCTGGAAAAGCACGACGAAGATGATGGCCCACACGCCCTTGAGGCCCGACATGAGCCAATTCAGAGCGTCGAACTGGAGCCATCTTGCGATGAACCCTATGACGATGATGATGAAGAGCGCGACCAGCATCTGCATCGCGCGTCGACCGCGGAGTATGAGGAGGAGCTGGTAGACGACGAACGCGACGATCGCGATGTCGATGAGGTCGACCAGTATTCTCCAGCCTTCCATTTCATCTCCGTCCGAAGGCGAGGGTGCGTGCACCTCGCGCTGCGTTGACGCCTATCCCTCAAGCCGGCGTGTTGAGGCAGGCCTCCACCATCTTCGATGCACGCAGCACGGGCGCCACGTCGTGGACGCGCAGGATCCGCGCCCCCTGGGCGACGGCGTAGGCGGCGGTCGCGAGCGTACCTTCCAGCCGTTCCTCGACGGGAAGGTCCAAGACACTGCCGATGAACGCCTTCCGGGAAGGACCCACGAGCACGGGTTTCCCAAGGACCGCGAGTTCCGGAAGATGTCGGAGGATTGCGAGGTTGTGCTTCGATGTCTTCCCGAACCCGATGCCTGGGTCGATGGCTATCCGGTCGTCCCGGATGCCGGCGTCGCCCGCTCTCTTGATCGCCTCCGTGAGGAAGAAGGCTATTTCTCCCATGAGGTCGTCGTAGGAGGGCTTATGCTGCATGTCCGCGGGCGTTCCCTGCATGTGCATGAGGACGCAGGCGGCTTCGTGACGGGCGACGACGTGCGCCATCTCGGGGTCTCCCGTGAGTCCAGTGATGTCGTTGACGATCGACGCTCCGGCATCGAGGGCCTTATCGGCGACCTTTGAACGATAGGTGTCGATCGAGATGGGACCGTCCCAATCCTCGGCAATCGCCGAGACGATCGGGATCACGCGCTTGAGCTCCTCGTCCTCGGATATCGGGTCCGAGCCGGGTCTGGACGACTGGCCGCCTACGTCGATGATGTCGGCGCCCTCGGCAACCATCTCCTTGGCTCGGGCGAGAGCTTCGCCCCGTTCCAGGTAGTTGTTTCCGTCCGAGAACGAGTCCGGCGTTACGTTGAGGATGCCCATGATGTGCACGCGCTCGCCGACGGCAAGCTCATGCTTGCGCGCGTGGAGGACGGCCGGCCGTTCCGACTCGACCGCGTCGAGGATCTCGGCGATTCGCTCTCCGAGGGCGGGGATGTCGAAGGGCTGCCAGGCCATCTTCCGGGTGAGCTCGCGGAGCTGCGTGTGTGTGCCCATCAAGAGCACGTCCGTGGAATCCACGCCGTGCGTGAGGACGTCCTTGGCCACCGCGGCGTCCCCTCCGATGGAGAGCATCTGCTGCTTGATGACGTGTGCCGTGGGAATGTCGGCGTCTACGATCTTGACGACGAGGCTCCGGGACTTCCCCGCCATTGCCCGAACGCCGCCGGGGGAGACGGCTATCCTCTCCATCTCACGCGCGGCGTCAGACAGCGACGAGACCAGAAGGATCCTTGGGGAGAGAACGCTCTTCATCCGCTACTCGGGGGAGGAGTTGACGTTGTCGGACCCGGGGTCGTCCCCGCTCGTCGCGCGGCCCGGCTCCGCCTCGGGCGTCTTCCCGAAGAGTTCGTCGAGCTCCGCGCCCGTCAGCGTCTCGCGCTTCAGAAGCGCGTCGGCGAGCAGGTGGAGCTTATCGAGATTGTCGGTGAGGAGCTCACGCGCGCGCCCCACGGCGGCCTCCACGAGCGATCTAATCTCCTGGTCGATGAGGACCGCTGTCGCTTCGCTGTGGTCCTTGGCGACGCCCATATCGCGGCCCAGGAAGACGTGTCTGTCCTCCTTACCGAAGGACACCGGTCCGATAACGTCGCTCATTCCCCACTCGCAGACCATTCGCCGCGCGAGGTCCGTGGCGGTGTCTATGTCGCTGCGGGCGCCGATCGTGACCTGCTTGAGCGCGATCTCCTCCGCGGCTCTTCCGCCCAAGAGATGCGTGAGCGTGTTGAGGAGGTAGTCCTTGGAGTAATTGTGCCGGTCGTCCTCCGGCAGCAGGTAGGTGAGACCGAGAGCTCTCCCACGCGGGATGATGGTGACCTTGTGAATAGGAGCGGAACCCGGGGTGAGCCACGCCACGAGTGCGTGCCCTGCCTCATGGTAGGCCGTGTTGCGGACCTCGTCGTCGGAGAGGATGACACTTCTCCTCTCGATGCCGAGCATGATCTTGTCCTTGGCGTCCTCGAAGTCCTCCGCGGACACCGCGTCCTTGTTCCTCCGTGCCGCCAGAAGCGCCGCCTCGTTCACGAGGTTGGCGAGGTCCGCTCCGGAGAGGCCTGGTGTTCCGCGCGCCACGATCTCGAAATCGACGTCGTCTCCCAACGTCACGCCCTGAGCGCTCACATCGAGGATGCCCTTGCGCCCCTGGAGATCCGGTCGGTCGACGATGATCTGCCTGTCGAATCGTCCCGGGCGAAGAAGGGCTGGGTCGAGGACGTCCGGTCTGTTCGTCGCCGCTACGAGGATGACGCCGTCGTTCGATTCGAATCCGTCCATTTCGACGAGCAGCTGGTTGAGGGTCTGCTCACGTTCGTCGTGCCCGCCTCCGAGCCCTGCGCCGCGCATGCGGCCGACGGCGTCCAACTCGTCGATGAAGATGATGCACGGAGCGTTCTGCTTGCCCTGCTCGAACAGATCTCGGACGCGTGCGGCGCCGACGCCGACGAACATCTCGACGAAGCTCGACCCGCTGATGGACAGGAATGGGACGTTGGCCTCTCCCGCGACCGCTCGCGCGAGCAGCGTCTTGCCGGTGCCGGGCTCACCGACGAGCAGCGCGCCTTTCGGGATCTTGCCGCCGAGACGCTGGAACCGGTGGGGTTCTCTCAGGAACTCGACGATCTCCTCGAGCTCCTGCTTGGCCTCGGGGAGACCGGCCACGTCGTCAAACGTGACGTCGGGGCGATCCTCCGTGAGGAGCCGCGCGCCGCTCTTCCCGAAGCTGAATGCCTTGCCCGGGCCTGCGCCGCCGCGCATGGATCGCATGATGAAGATCCAGAACGCGATTATGACCGCGAGGGGGAGAACGGAGAAAAGCACGCCGCCCCAGTTCGTCGGCGGGGGCTGGCCGTCGAGCACCGCGTCCGGGCTGTGCTCCTCGATGAACGAGACGAACGCCGGGTCTTCGACGAGCATCCAGGTGTAAAACTCGTAGTAGGAGATCTCCTCACCGTTTTCGAGGACCGTTCCGGGCATCACGAGCTCGCCGTGAATCTCCCTCTCGACGAAGACGGCGGATTTCAGGTTCCCGGCAAGGATCTCCTCCCTGAGCTGCGAGAACGAAATGCGCGTCTCGGTCGTCCTGCCCTGTACGAAGAGCTGGTACGCCACGAACGCGAGGAAAATGAAGAGTATCCAGGCGATGAACGGGTTCCGCGCTCTCGTCGGAGGAACGAGCTTGCGCGACAGCTCCTCGCGCTTCCTCTTGCTCTCGTCGTCGCGGCCCGCTCCGTGCTTGTCAGGACGCTGGTTCTGATTCCGATCGCTCGGCATATCCCTGTGTCTCCAGTGGGGCCTTCCTTGAGGCCCCGGACGGGGAGTCGCCCGCTGCTGACAGTGTGGGCCCGATCGGTTCCCTGAGCGGGAGCCGCTTGGGCGCTACGGTATTTCCTCGTCCTCAAGGACGGCGATGTGTGGGAGATTTCGGTACTTCTGCGCCAGGTCGAGGCCGTATCCGATCACAAACTTGTCGGGTACGACGAAACCGACGTAATCGAGCTGAAGGTCGATCTCCCGTCGACCCCTGCGGTCGAGGAGTGTGCAGATCCTGATGCTCTTCGGGTGGCGGGTCTCCAGGTTCTCCAGTATGTAGTGGAGCGTGAGCCCCGTGTCCACGATGTCCTCAACGATGAGGACGTGCCGGTCGGTGATCGAGAGGGAGAGGTCCTCCAGGATGCGGACGACGCCCGAGCTCTCCGTTCCATCCCCGTAGCTCGACACCTCCATGAAGTCGATCTCCACGGAGATGTCCGTCGCTCGGATGAGATCGGCCATGAAGATGATGCCGCCCTTCAGGACGTTCACGAGGATCGGCGGGTCGTCGCGGTAGTCGTCGGAGATGCGGGCCCCGAGTTCCACGACCCTCTTACGTATCTGTTCCTCAGTGAGGAGTATCTTGCCGAGCTGCAGTTTCAGGTCTACGCTCCTCGGGTCGTGTGCCCGGGTCCCAGACGCGCGGCGCGGTCTCCCGCATCCGGGTCTGGCGGTCGGACTACGAACTCGACCCTCGCGCCTTCACGACGAGCACCGTCTTGGTGTTCTCGCCGACCGGCGCTCGAGCCGACCTCCTCATCCCCGCCAGCCACATGATTCCGCCGCTGTCGCAGATGAGAGGCACCGCGTCTCTCAGGCTAGCGGCAACCTTCGAATCGATGAGGAAATGCTTGACCGTTTTCGTTCCGTCCATCCCGAACGGCTGGAAACGGTCTCCGTGCCTGCGACCCCTGACTCTCAGGGGCGGTTCCACCTCGTCCCAGTCGAACATGGCCGAATCGTCGTCGAGGCTCTCCGGGGTCTGTGTGATCTCGGATCTGGCCACGAGCTCCGCGGTGATCGACAGACTCGCGTCGTCGAACCGCACCGTCCCAGGAACGGGCAGGTCCCTGGCCGGCAGGCCGGGAGGTCCGTCGCCGCTCGACATTATCAGGCGGCCGTGCTCGAGGCGCGCACGCGCGCCATGGGGCAACTCGACCGCGATTCCGACCTCGTTCCTCCTCAGGAGCTCCGCTATGCTCTCGACGTGGCGGAACGAAGGAGGGGGGAGATCGGGGCGGAGGGACTCGAGGAGCCTCCGGAAAACGCTCCTTTGCAGAGCTTCATCGTAGCCAGTGAGTACGGCCGAATCAAGGGCAAACTGCCCCAGTCGCGCGCTCTTGACGATCCTGGGGATGGCCTCGTCGGTGAGGCGGTCGAAGTGCTCCCTCACTCCGGTCATGATGCTCCCGATGTTCACGAGCGACCGGCTGATCTTGGGGTTGTACGAGGAGAGTTCGGGGAGGAGTTCGTTCCGGACCCGATTGCGCGCGTATGTCGATTCGAGGTTGCTCTCGTCGATCCGGTAACGGAGGTCGTTCTCCTTCAGATACTCCTCGATCTCCGCTCTCCAGACGTCGATCAGCGGACGGATGATCGTGCCGTCGCGCTTCGGCGGGATGCCGGACAGCCCATCCGGCCCGGCGCCGCGGATGATGCGCATGAGAACGGTCTCCGCCTGGTCGTCGGCGTTGTGGCCGGTCGCGATGCGCTGGCAGTACTCCTGCTTGGACACGGTGATGAGGAACTTGTAGCGGAGCACGCGGGCGGCGTCCTGCTTCGACATCGAGTTCGAGAGTAGGAACTCGGGGACGTTCTCCTCCTCGCATCTGCAGGGCAGGCCAAGTTCGTCCGCCAGTTCCCGCACGAACTCGGCGTCCCGTCTGGACTCGTCGCCGCGGAATCGGTGGTCCAGGTGGGCCACGCGAAGCTCGAAACCGAGCTCGCCACTGAGGGAAGCCAGGACGTGGAGCATGCAGACGGAATCCGGTCCGCCTGAAACCGCCGCCAGCACCGTGTCGCGGACGGAGATCATCCGGTAGTGGCGAATCGTGGATCTGACCTTGTCCCGAACGACCGACATTGGTGACCTCGATGCACGGCTTCGCCGAGCGCAAGAGAACGGCCCTCCCGCCAGCAGCAGGAGGGCCGAGCTGGTAGCGGTGCAGGGATTCGAACCCCGG
>JAUWRQ010000279.1 GCA_030610515.1 Candidatus Eiseniibacteriota bacterium
CCGACATCCGCAGCCATCGGGTCCGCTAGGCCTGCGAGCAGCCCGAGTGCCGCCTCGGTCCGTGCCTCGGTCTCCGGCCTCGGGAGGAGCACCGCCGGGTTCACCTCGAACTCCGCGAACATGAAGGCCGCCGTCCCGGTCACGTACTGGACAGGTTCACCCGCGAGGCGCCTCTTGAGAAGCACCTTGTAGCGGGCCAGTTCACCCTCGCTCATCTGACGTTCGTAGTTGAGGTACAGTTCGATGCGCGGAAGGGACAGCGCATGGCCCAGGAGAAGCTCGGTCTCGAGCCGTGTGTTCTCAAGCCCCCTGTCGGCGAGATACTGCCTGCTCCAATCGATGATCTCGAGGACGGTCCAGGTCTTCTTCGTCATCGAGGCCTCGGAGGGGTCAGTCCAGGAGGATCCGGGTTCCGACGGGGCGACCCGTTCGCGTGTGCGCGCACAGCGCGGCCGCGGGGCGGCTACGACGCTCTGGCGATCTGCTCCGCCTGGTCGTTGGTGGTGAGGGCATCGACGAGCTCGTCGATGTTCCCGGTCATGAACTGGTCGATGCCGTGCAGGGTCATCCCGATGCGGTGGTCCGTGACACGGCTCTGCGGGAAGTTGTAGGTACGGATCTTCGCACTGCGGTCGCCCGTCGACACCTGGCTGCGCCTCGCGTCCGCCATCTCCTTCTCCTGCTCGGCGCGCGCCTGCTCGTAGAGCCTGGCGCGGAGGACTTTCAGCGCCTTCGCCTTGTTCTTGTGCTGCGACTTCTCATCCTGGCACGTGACGACGAGACCCGTGGGCTTGTGCGTCACGCGGACGGCCGAATCGGTCGTGTTGACGCTCTGCCCTCCGGGGCCGGAGGAGCGGAACACGTCGATCTCGAGGTCTTCATGCCGTATCTCGATCTCAACCTCGTCGGCCTCCGGAAGCACGGCGACCGTCGCGGCCGAGGTGTGAATCCTGCCCTGAGACTCGGTAGCGGGCACGCGCTGCACACGGTGCACGCCGCTCTCGTACTTCACGCGGCTGTACGCACCGTGGCCCTCGATCATGAAGATGATCTCCTTGAACCCGCCCGTCGCGGTCGGGCTGGAACTCAGGATCTCGACCTTCCAGTGCTTCGACTCGGCGTACCGGTTGTACATGCGGAAGAGGTCGGAGGCGAAGAGCGCGGCCTCCTCTCCTCCGGTGCCGGCGCGTATCTCGATGATCGTGTTCTTGTCGTCGTTCGGGTCCTTGGGGACAAGCAGGAGCTTGAGCTTCTCGTCGAGCTCCTTCTGCCTCGCCGTGAGCTCCTGGAGCTCGCCCGTGGCGAACTCCTTCGACTCGGCGTCGTCCGCCGACTCGAGCATCTCCCGCGCGTCACGGATGTCCGACAGTACCTTCGCGTAGACCTCGAAGACGCGCACGACCTCCTCGAGACCCGCACGCTCCTTCGAGTACGCCTTCATCCGGTTGTGATCAGAGAGAACGGCGGGGTTGGCAAGGAAGCCAACGAGCTCGTCGTAACGCTCCTTCACGGACTCGAGTTTTTCGAACATCTTCGTCATCGTCCCTCGGTCCCCGTGCGCGCGCGGCCATCGATCCAGAGACCCCTGTGCGAGCGTCGTCACTGACTCTCAGGGTCAAGCGTCCTCGTTCTCATCGACCCTCACCGCCTCGAGCGCCGCGATCGCCACTTCGACCTGGTCGTCGGTCGGCTCCTTCGTCGTGATCCTCTGGAGCCACATGCCGGGAGCGGACAGGATCTGCGCCCACTTCTGGTGCGCCTTCTTGGCCGACAGCTTCATGATCTCGTACGACACCCCGGCTATGACCGGGATGAGCAGGAGACGAGCCAGCCTGAATCCGATGGTCGGGGGCTTCCCGAAGATCATGAAGACGAGGATCGACACGACCATTACGATGAGAAGGAAGCTCGTCCCGCAGCGCGGGTGACGCGTCGTGAACTTCCTCGCGTTCTCCGGCGTCAGCTCCTCGCCGTCCTCCTGCGTGAAGATCACGCGGTGCTCGGCGCCGTGATACTCGAACACGCGACGCATTTCCTTCCAGCGCGAGATGCCCCACAGGTACGCGAGGAAGAAGGCGACGCGGATGACGCCGTCGATCACGTTAAAGAGGATACCGCTCTCGCTCCCGATGACGCGCGTCAGGAAGTCCGAGAGCACCATCGGGATCCAGAAGAAGATGACGATGCCGAGCGCGAAGGCGAAGACCATCGTGCCGGTCAGAGTCATGTTCGTCTTCCACTCAGAACGGGCCGGCTTGTCGGAACGGGCCAGATCGGGTTCGGCCGCGTCGACAGGATCCACGGGGGCGGTCGGCGCCGCGTCCACGTCGGGCGGAGTCGCCGATGGCTCCGGCGCGCCGGTCTTGTCCCCCTCGGCCGCCTCGATCGCGACGCTTTTGTCCTCCTCGACCGCCTCGATCGCGACGCTCGCCGAGTAGTTCAGAGCCTTGATGCCCAGGGCCAGCGACTCCAAGAGCGTGAGTCCTCCGCGCACTACCGGAAGTCGGAGGATCCGATGCCGCCTCGACGCGGATACGAAATCATCCCGCTTGACCGAGATCCTGCCGTTCGGAAGACGCACGGCGGTCGCTATTGCGGTCGGGCCGCGCATCATAACGCCCTCGATGACGGCCTGCCCGCCGTAGTGGACCTTGCCGCCTGAGTGGTCGAACCCGCTGATGGCGGGCGCCGAGTCGTCCCTCCGCTCGGGGGCGGGCACGTTGTCTACTTCAGACGCCACTTGATCCCTCCACCACGGCACTCGCTGCCGGTTCCCGTTCCGAAGACATGAGTTCGCCCAGAGTCGGGTGCACGCGCTCGATCTCGTCCTTCACGGCCCACGCGATGCGCCTGTACGACTCGTGGCCCTGCACCTTGGAGCGAAGCCGCACGAACACGTAGGCCTCGCGGTAGTTCATCTGCATGAGGAAACGCTTGTGGAACGCGAGCGGCACTGCGTATTGGGCGGCGAAGCGGTCCTCGTCCGCGAGAGCCAGCCACGTCTCCCCGGCCCTCTCGAGC
>JAUWRQ010000242.1 GCA_030610515.1 Candidatus Eiseniibacteriota bacterium
CGATATCCGAAATCGTTGCCGCGCTCTCGGAACGCGGCATCAACACGCTGGTCGACGGTGCGCACGCGCCGGGCATGCTGCCCCTCGACATCGGGGAACTCGCTCCGGCCTACTACACAGGGAACTGCCACAAGTGGCTGTGCTCACCGAAGGGAGCAGCTTTCCTGCACATCCGGGAAGACCTCATCTCCGGGATCAGACCGCTAACGATCAGCCACGGCGCGAACGCAGCCGTCGAGAGTAGGAGCCGCTTCAGGATGGAGTTCGACTGGACCGGCACGCACGACCCGACGGCGTATCTGTGCGTCCCGGAGTCGATCCGGTTCATGGGCTCGCTCTACGACGGAGGATGGCCGGAGCTCATGAGGAGGAACCGGGCGCTCGCGCTCGAGGCTCGGAGCCTGCTGTGCGAGCGACTGGGCGTACCGCCTGCGTGCCCGGAGGAGATGGTGGGAACGCTCGCGAGCATCCCGCTGAGGGACGGGGACTATGCGTTCACGACGACCGCTCTCGCGTTCGACCCGATGGACGAGATCCTGAGGGAGGAGTACGGGATAGAGGTGCCGGTGCTCTCCTGCCCGAACGGACCGGGGAGCATTCTCCGGGTCGCCGCCCAGGCGTACAACTCGATCGAGCAGTACGAGTATCTCGCCGACGCCGTCGAGGAGGTGCTGGGCCGCGGGAACGTCTGACGCCTCTCCCTACCCCGCGTCGTGATGATCGTCCCCACCCACCCCGGCGTGCGCGCCCCCGAACCCCATCCGCTCTCAATCCAGCTCGATGACAACCTCTGCCATGTAGACAAGCCTTCGGTCCCTGTTCGTCAGGAAGTTGCGCAGCAGGAACTCGAGGTCCGGCTCGACGATGGTCTCGTGGACCGTCTTTCCGTTCACGCGAATCACGAGCGGCTGACCGAGTACGACCATGTCGGGGTGCACGAACACGCACAGGGCACCGAGTCGGGACGCCGTGACGTCCACGACATTCGCCGAGTACGAGGCCATCACCTTCGCCGAGGGCGCCTCGCGCTTGAAGACGAGGTAGTTCGATATCTCGGGAAACTGCCCGCTCAGAACGACGCGTCCCCCGTCACGCAGCACGGTGAGCGAGAACGGGTCTCCCCGTTCGATCTCCCGCTTCCACGTGTCCAGACTACCTAGGCTGTCGATGACGGTCGCATCCGCGGCCACGATGACGTCTCCCGCCTTGAGCCCCATGCTTCGGGCCGCCGACTCGCCGTCCGAGAGCCCGTCGACGAGGACTCCCTGCCCCTCGAACTCCCAGTCGGGATGGAAGCCCACGGTGATGCGGTCGTCCACCAGGGACGTGTTGTGATCGGTGTGCCACGGCGCAGCGTCCTCCGGCGTCACGCGGTCGATCGCGAGCCACCTGCAGGAACCGAACTCGCCCGAAGCCGTCTCCCATACGATCCTTGAGGGGAACGGGTCGCGAGGATGACGTTCGAGGAACCGCGCTATCGACGGGAGATCGGAAGCGATGTCGTCGAAATCGTGCTCGCCCGGGAATTCCCGATACAGGATGTCTCCACCGGCCTCCCGCGCCATGTCAATCGTCCCGCGCATGCGGTCGGACGGATAGAGACCGTCGTCGAACGTCGTCGTTGCGTAGACAGGCGTGTTCGCGATGTTCGGAGCGTAGGTCGCCAGGTCTCCGTCCAGGCTCCCGACGCCGATATGGCCGTTCAGGGCGACGAACGCACCGTAGTCGGACGGGGCGACCATCGCGTGTGCGAACCCGGCCGACGCCCCGTCGGAGAAGCCGATCATCCAGACGCGGTCATCGTCCACGTTATACTCAGACTTCACGGTCCGCACGAGGTTCCGGATGTTGGCCATGCCGACCTCGTCCCACCACGTGGCGCCTGCCTGCCCCAATGGGAGAAGCGTGATCCATCCGCGGTCGAGCGCCATGTCCTTGTAGGTGTTCTCGTTCGCGTACTCGAGCGGATCGTCGACGAGGGAGGTCGAACCCACGCCCCCGTGCAGAGCCACGAGGAGCGGCGTCGGATGTGCAGCGTCGTAGCTCGCGGGAACGACGAGCACCCACGGGCGCTCGACCGTATCGATGCAGACCGTTGTCCGCACGTCCGGCGTGCCGGTGGCCGCCACGCTCGGGAACGCGAGCGTATCGAGGAACGACGAGACGTCACGCCAGTCCGGCGCGGCCTCGACGACCTCGGTGAGCAGGCTCTCCCGTGCCTCGGCGTCCGGCTCGGCGAGGAGTTCGGCCAGCGCTTCGTCCCACTCGCGGGCGCCCGCCGCAAGAGCGACGAGGGCAAACAGCGCAACACTCAGAAGCAGCGTTCTCATTTGGACCCTCCGTCGCACAAGGTGAGTCGTCCGGCGGTCCGCCGGATCTGCCTCCCTCAAGGATCAGTGCCACATCATTAGGCGGGAAAGCCACGTCGCCGCCCGGAGCATGACGCTACGGACCCGGGTACTGGACCGACACGTCGAATACATTCTGAAGGAAGAAAAGCCCGAGGAAGGCCACGAGCGCAGCGATGATCGGAGTCGCCACCCATCCCCCCGCGACCCGTCGGAGCATCCCGAAGCGCATGTTCCTCCCTCCCTTGACGAGAGCGATGCCGATCACCGCGCCGATGACCGCCTGCGAACTCGACACGGGGACAAGAGGAATCGTGGGCAGCCCGTGCGTGAGCAGCCACGATTCGAGCCGCTCGGACGCGAACAGGAAGAGGACGATCGAATGCGAAAGCACGACGACGAGCGCCGTCACCGGGGTCAGTTTGAAGAGCCCCTTGCCGATGGTCGTCATCACCCGCTGCGAGTACGAGACGACGCCGGCCGCTATCGCAAGCCCTCCGACGAAGAAGAGGAGCTGCGCGCTCGTGACCTGTGCGAAGCCCAGAATCTCGAACGTCCTCTCGGGAAACGCCGGCACGAAGACCCCCATGACGTTGGCGACGTTGTTCGCGCCCAGAGAGAACGCGCCGAACGCGCCCACCGCGATCAGGAGGAAACGCGTCATCGCGTCCAGCTCGAGGATGTGAATCCGGAACTTGAGGAGCGCCGCTCGCACACCGAGGAAGAAGAGCGCCGCTAGTCCGGCCGAGAGAAGCGGGCAGATGATCCAGGTCGAGACGATCTTGATGAGAGCCGCGATGTCGGTCTGAGATCCGGTGAAGACGTTCCAGCCGAGGATGCCGCCGATGATGGCCTGCGACACCGAAACCGGGAGTCCCGCGCGCGTCATCCATAGGACAGCGAGCGCGGCGGCGAGCGCCACCATGAACGAGCCGCCCAGAGCGTTGACCGCTCCGAGTTCCCCGAGGGTCTCCGCGGCGCCGCCACCGGAGACGACGGCACCGATGACGACGAACACTCCAG
>JAUWRQ010000322.1 GCA_030610515.1 Candidatus Eiseniibacteriota bacterium
GACCACACCCGGGAGAACAAGCAGCCCTGTGGCGTCCACAACCTCCGCGCCCTCAGGCGGCTTGAGTTTCCGACCGACCGCAGAGATGAGCCCGTCCTCAACGAGGACAGACCCGTCGTACGAGTCGATCTCGGTCACCAGTGTGCCACCCGTGATGAAGACGCTCACGATGCCTCCGAAGAATCCGCTCTACGCCCGATTCTACCCTCACGCCTCCACGAAGTCGGCGACGGCCGACGCAAGGGCCTCCTCGAGGCCGAAGTATGTGTGGTTGGCGCCCTCCACGATGACCACGTCGACGCTGGCGGCCGCGGACGCTCTCTCCCGAATGAGCGCCGCCGCTTCATCCACCGGAACCGTCACCGCTTCCTCGACCGTGCCGAACGTCACGAGGATAGGGAGCGACAGCGACGAGAGCACGGAGTAGTCGCCGGCGCGCCCCAAGCGGAACGGAAAGACGTCCGTCGTCCGGGCGTCGCCGTAGACGCTCACGACGGTCGCCGCCGAGAAGGGAACGACATACCCGGTGTCCAGGAGGGTCTCCCCCTTTCCCTCCGCCACGAGTTCGCGAGCCGCAGACACGATGCCGTCGATTGCGCCCTCGAGCGCCTGCTCGCGAATACCGAACATATCGGGCGGGGAGATGAGTATCGCTCCCACCGCCCGCGGATCCAAGCGCTCGGACAAGTAACGGACCGTCTTGTTGGTGCCGAGGCTGTGGCCTTCGAAGTAGATCTGGCCGTGCCCGCGCTCCTCGAGGAAGGACGCGCAGCCTCCGATGTCGAGAACGCACTCATCGAACAGATCGAAGCTCGCACCTCCGAGCCGCACCTCGGTTCCGACGCCCTCACCCACGAGATTGTCGGAGCGATAGTCGTGCCCACGGTTGTTGTACGTCAGGAACGCGAGGCCCTTCGCGACGACCGACTCGGCTATCGCGCTCGCGAAGCGGTTCTCGTAGAAGTTGCCCGCGAGCCCGTGCGTGTGCAGAACGGCGCGTTGGGCACCGCCGTCGGGAGACGTGTAGAACCCTACGAGTTCGAGGCCGTCCTCGGCGGTGATGCGAACGAGTTCGCCTCTCATGGGGATGGCTCCTCCCGTTCCTTCATCGTGAGGCACGTCTCGACGGGACAGACGGTGCGGCAGAAGCCGCACCCGATGCACTTCTCATCGTCGACAACAGGTATCCGCGCAATCGGGACTCCGCCTTCGTCGGGCTCTTCCCCGGATCCGGCGCGTCCTTCCCCGAAGGCAGCGCCCGTCGCCGCTCCCGCGTCGTCCACGGAACCCGCGGCCTCTACGTCGCCCCTGAACTCGATCGCCTGGTGCCCTCCGTCGCGGCACGCGATGACGCAGGCTCCGCAACCGACACACATGTCCTCGTCGATCGAAGCTATCACCTTGTACTCGCGCGACAACGATTCGTGCGACACCAGGTTCGTGAGACCCTTCCCCACGAGATCGGCGGGGGTCGAGAACCCCTTCTCCTCCAGGTAGAGTGAAAGCCCCTCGGTGAGCTCCTCGATGATGTCGTATCCGTAACGCATCACGGCCGTGCACACCTGCACGATACCGGCGCCGGCGAGCATGAACTCGGCCGCGTCGCGCCAGGTCACGACTCCCCCGACGCCCGCCACCGGGATCCCCACGCGCCCTGCGACGTCCGCCACGAACCGGAGCGCTATCGGCTTGATGGCCGGCCCGGAGAACCCACCCTCGGTCGACTTGCCCGCGACCGACGGCAGAGGCGAGAACGTCTCCAAGTCGAATCCGAGAAGCCCCTTCACCGTGTTGATGGCGGTCACGCCCGCAGCCCCAGCCTCCTTCACCTTCGTCGCGATCGGACACATGTCGGTCACGTTCGGCGTGAGCTTGATGAGCACCGGGATATCAGCCGCCTCCGCGACCCACTTCGCGCGCTCGTACGTGAGGCCCGCGTCCTGACCAACGGCGGAGCCCATCCCCTTCTCCGGCATCCCGTGGGGGCACGAGAAGCTGCACTCTATCATGTCTGCGCCTGCGTCCTGGACGCGGCGCGCGATTTCCTTCCACTCGTCCTCGGTGCTCGCCATCATGCTGACGATGAGCACCTGCTCCGGATACCGTCTCTTGAGATCCTCGACCTCCTTCAGGACCTCGACGATGTCGCGGTCGGAGATGAGGTCTATGTTCTCAAGACCGATGAGGTTTTTGTCTTCGTACATGAGCCCGGCCATCATCGGTGATACGAGGTTGACCTCGACGTGCTCGAGCCCGAGGGTCTTGACGACCGCGCCGCCCCATCCCGCGTCGAAGCCCCTCGCGATCATGTCACCGCTGTCCGTGGGTGGCGCCGCCGCCAGAACGAACGGGTTCGGGAACCGGACGCCGCAGAACTCGACCGAGAGATCTGTCTTCTTCATCGGCGTCCACCCCCTTTCCCATCGCCCGTTCGGACGGGACCGTTCGACGCCGCAGCGCTCGGGCCACCCTGCGTCCCGCCGAGCAATGCGACGATGGAGGCCACAGCTTTCTTGGCGTCTGCGACGGCCTGGACCGCGGTGCCCCCTCCGCTCACGATGTCGCCACCGGCGTAGACCCGCTCGACGGAGGTCTGCATCGTCTCCGGGTCTATCTTCAGGAGGCCGCGCTCGTCCGCCTCGAGTCGTGGGAACGTCTCGACCACCCCCTGCCCTA
>JAUWRQ010000208.1 GCA_030610515.1 Candidatus Eiseniibacteriota bacterium
CGCGCTGCGTTCAGGGCGCAGTGGGGCTAGTCCCTGTGGGGGTTCGAATCCCCCCTTCGGCACCAGCGTTTTCCCGGGGCGGCCCACGCCGGTGCCGCCCCGTTTCGCGGCACGGAAGCGCCGCCCGAGAGCGGCCGGCGTCGACACTCGTTCAGGACCGCAGCGACGCCTGTCCCCGCGAAGTGGCCCCCCGCCAAGGAGCACCAGGATGTCGAAATCGAAGGTCGCCGTTCTTCGCACAAGGCCCGAAACGGCCCTGGACGATTACAGGCGCCTCTCTGAACTGGCCGGCCTGAAGGCGGCGCTCCAACCGGGCGCGACGACGATCCTCAAGGACAACATCAGCTGGCACCTCATGTACCCGGGATCGAACACCACGCCGTGGCAGCTCGAGGGCACGATCCTCGGCTTGAAGGATGCGGGGTTTCAGGACCTCGTCGACGTACACAACAAGACGGTGGTGACGATCTGCGATCTCGGCGACAAGTACAACAAGTTCGGTCCCGTGCTCGAGAAGCACGGAGTCCCGACGAAGCACAACTTCAATCCTGCCGACATGTCGTGGATCGAGTACAAACCAAAGGCGAAAATGGCCGTTCTCGACAAGATCTTCCCGAACGGCATTTACCTCCCCGACTATTTCTTCGGGAAGAACATCGTCCACCTTCCGACCGTAAAGACGCACAGCTACACGGTGACGACCGGGGCGCTGAAGAACGCGTTCGGCGGTCTTCTGAACGTGAACCGCCACATGACACACACGTGGATCCACGACACGATCGTCGATCTTCTGGCGATCCAGAAGGAGATCCACACTGGGCTCTTCTGCACGATGGACGGAACGACGGCGGGGAGCGGCCCCGGACCGAGGACGCTCGTCCCTCATCAGAAGGATGTCATCCTTGCGTCCGCCGACCAGGTTGCGATCGACGCCGTGTCCGCGCAGATGATGGGATTCGACCCAATGGGGATCGAGTACATCGCTCACGCCACGGCGCGCGGACTGGGCCAGGGCGACCCGCGTGAAATAGAGATCGTGGGCGACGCGGACGCCGCCGACGAGAGGTGGGGATTCACGGTGGGCGTGAATCTGGGGACCGGCACCGGGATGCTGCTCTGGCGTTCGCCCCTCAAGATCTTCCAGAAGCTCCTCTTCCAGACGCCGATCGTCAAGATCTTCATCTTCGCGAGCGAGTACTACCACGACAAGTTCTGGTACCCGATGAAGGGAAAGCCCGTCGTCGAGAAGTGGCTCGCGGAGAGTCCATGGGGGAAGCTCTTCGAGAGCTACCCCGATCAGAAGACGGGTGTGTGTCACCCGGGAGAATAGAGCCCGAGATGGCCATGGATCACGAGTAAGCGGGGGCCTGTGGAAGACCCCCGCTCTCTCCTGTGGAACCGTGCGGCGCTCTGCGAGCGCTCACGCCGCAGTCAGCGCCCGCTCCACTGCCAGGACATAGACGTCCACGCCTTCATCCTGGGTGCCCGAGTTCAGCGCCTCGATCTCGCGGACGAGTTCATCCGCCACGTGCTCCTCGACCACGACCATCATCGCTGAGTTCGTTCCCGGCCACACGTGACTGTTCTCGCGAGGCTCGCGGCCGGATATGCGGCCCTCCACCTCGGTCCAGCGCGTGTACGTGCGCACGCCCACCCGGTCGAGCAGCTCCATCACCTCCTGGTGAATCCCCACGTAGTAGTTCAGGAGCAGGAGTTTCATCGCGACCACCTCGCGTTCTTCCTGAGCTTCGCCTCGAAGATCGTGTAAAGCGTAGGCACGAGAACCAGAGTGACAAGCGTCGACACGAGCAGTCCGCCGATCACCGCGACACCCAGTGGCCTCCACATCTCCGAGCCCGTCGACTGCATGAGAGCGAGCGGGAGCATTCCGAAGATGGTCGTCAGCGCGGTCATGAGAACGGGCCGCAGCCTGCGCCTGCCCGCGGTGAGCACCGCCTCCTCCAGTTCCATCCCTCTCTTTCTCATGATGTTCGTGTAGTCGACGAGTACGATCGCGTTGTTGACGACGATGCCCATGAGCATGATGAGCCCGAGGAACGACGTCATCGAGAGCGTCGTGTTCGAGATCAGGAATGCCCACACCACCCCGACGAACGCGAACGGTATCGCGAACATGACGACGAACGGGTCGATCAGATTCTCGAACTGCGACGCCATGACCATGTAGACCAGTGCAATCGAGAGCAGGAGGAGCAGACCCAGATCGGCGAACGACTCCTGCTGCTGTTCCACGTCGCCCCCGAAGTCGACGGTGACGCCGGGAGGCACCTCAAGGTCCTCCAGGGCCGCGCGGATGTCGGTGGCCACCTCCCCAAGAGCGCGGTCCAGAATCCGGCCTTCGACCCGGACCAGCCTCTCCTGGTCGCGCCTTCGGATCTCAGTGGGCCCGATACCCGTCTCGACGTCGGCCACCGACGAAAGGCGGATCATCTTCCCGGTCATGGACGGGATGGGGAGCGCGAGAATGTCCTCCACCGTCGAACGTTCGTCCTCCGAGGCGCGAACGACGACGTCCCACTGGTCGCCTCTCTGGCGTAGTTTCGTGGCCTCGATGCCGTAGATATTCGATCGCAGTGCCGAGGCGATCGTGTACGTATTGAGTCCGAGCGCCGCCGCCCGTTCGCGGTCGATGATCACGTGGAACTCAGGCTTCGGGTCACCGAGGTCGAGCTCGACGTCGACCGCGCCCTCGACGCTCCTCATGGCGTCGCGGATCGCGATGCTCGTCGCCTCGATCTCCTCCATGTTCTCGCCCTTCACCTGGATGGAGATGGGCGCGCCGCCCATGCCCATGAACTGGGCGATCGAGCTCCCCGTCCGGATGTTGAGCTTGACGATCGAAGGAACGCTCTTCGTGAATCGTCTGATGAGATCCGCCACCTCGTCCGACGATCGGTTGCGGAGCGTCTGGTCGACCAACTGGACTCCGGCGCGACCGACGTGCGTCCCTTCCTTTTCGCCCTGGATGATGGCCCATCCGCTTCCGGTCTCTCCCGCGTACGTCCATATGTACTCGCGCTCGGGGATCTCTCGCTCGATGAAGTCTTCGATCTCGGCCAGGACCTCCATCGTCCGCTCGAGTTTGGTGCCCGGCGCGAGCTCGACGGTCATCTCGATCTCACCGCTGTCTGGATGCGGGAAGAACTCGGTTTTGACGAACCCTCCGAGCGCCATGGAGACGACGAAGATGCCGACGGCGATCAGGATCGTTAGCCTCTTCCGCTTGAGCGCCCGCGTCAGCAACGTGACGTAGCGCTCTTCGAGTCGCGCGAACGCCCTCTCGCCGCGCTCGAAGAGCAGGCTCTTCCTCCGCCTCTCGCCGTCCCCATCGAAACTCCGTCTCATGAGCGTCGAACTCAGAGCAGGCGTCAGCGTGAGCGCCGCGAAGAGCGACATGGCGATCGACACGATGACCACGAGAGCCATCTGCTTGAAGAGGATGCCGGTGATGTTCGTGATGAAGAGCATCGGCAGGAACACGACGATCGTCGTCAGCGTCGAGGCGGTGAGCGCCTGGCCCATCTCGGCCGGCGCGAACATGGACGCCTCTCTCACCCGCTCGCCTGACTCCACGTGCCTCGTCACGTTCTCGAGCACGACGACCGCCGAGTCGACCACCATCCCGATCGCGATCGCAAGGCTCATGAGCGACACCATGTTGATGGTGTAGCCCGCCACGTACATGACGAAGAGCGAGGCCATGAGCGCCGCGGGGATCGTCAACCCGATGACGATCGTGCTCCTGAACCTCCGCAGGA
>JAUWRQ010000311.1 GCA_030610515.1 Candidatus Eiseniibacteriota bacterium
ATTAGCACTTGGTTGACGACAAGATAGGAGTGGCTCCCGGGACTGTCAAGCCGTTTCTAGCCCGCTCGCCGCGCGAACCACGCGTCACCTGGGGTTCGGCCTGCGGTCGTGCGACAGTGCAGTTCCCCGGAAACCAGCGCTCGTCCGCTTTGACGAACATTCCACTTGACAGGTTTCAGAGGGAGTGATATCGTGAGCTTGCATGATTGACACGCGTAATAATCTGTGTAATTGGACAACACGGACCTCATTGCTTGCACAGCTTTGTCAGTTGTCCGAACTGTAGACGGGAGGCGCTATGGTTACGGAGCTGAAAAGGCTGGATTCCGCCGGGAAGGCCGTCGAGCTCGACCGGGCGGAGGTAATCCAGGTATACGAGGACGTCTTCGCAAACCGCAGAAGGCGCTTTCCGAACAACTTCTTCCACGGCGACGTGGGCCGCGCAAGGGCGGCCGTCATCACCCGCTATCTTCTCGGGGACAAGCTCGGGATTGCGGTGGAAGACGTTCCGAGGACGATACACAAGAAGCTCTTCTACGAGAACGGCCTCACCTGGATGCTGGGCAGCTGCTTCGACTGGTCGCCCTACAAGGCGATAGACAACGCTTATCCCGGCAAGTTCCATAAATGGCAGTTCAATGTCAAGGGAATGTGGCAGGGCCCCGAGCGCTTCCGTCTCGCAGCCGAGGCGACGAGGTGGATGATCGAGGAGAAGGAAGGGGTCCCCGTAGACGAGATTCCGCAGCGCATCTCGGCGACCACGTTCGGGAAGTACAACCTGCGCGGCATGCTGTCAGTCTGCTTCAAGGGTTCCTTCTTCCGCGCGGTCGAGAACGCGTACCCCAATCGCTTCCACCCTTGGGAGTTCCGAAACGTGCCGAAGAACTTCTGGCAGGGGGAAGAGGGACTCGCTAATGCGAGGCGGGCGACCCGGTGGTTGTGCGAAGAGATCCTGGGAGTGCCTAGTGAGAGAGTCTTCCAGGACGTGACGTATCATCTGTTCCGCGAGCACGGCCTCGGTGGAATGCTCACAGGGTGCTTCTCGGGTTCGTCGATCCAGGCTCTGCACAATGCCTATCCCGATCTCATGGTACCGAAGCACCCGAAGCGCAAACCGAGGAAGAGGCGCCGGATCGAACCGGTGAAGCTCACGGAGTCCTAGGGTATCTCCCTGTGGCCGACCGACCGTCGGTCGAGGAAATCGGTGCGGCCGGTCCGCGAGAGTGCGGGCCGGCCGCTCTTTTTCGGGCGGCAGGGGGAGACGTGCCGCCCGCACCACTTCCGATCCAAGGTCATGGCGCCGCCCGGGCGCCAGCCTCCGGCGGGGCGCCGGTACCGAGCTTGACTTGCCTCACGCCTTGGACTAGCATTCTCGCGGTCGCGCGGGGCGCTCTTCCTTAGAGAGCGTCGCCCGAAACGACAGGCGCCTTCCCAAGGAGCGCGCGAGATGACGATCGACCGAGGGCGAGTGTCCGAGCTTCTCGAGGGATTCCGAGGACGGAGGGTCGCGATCCTGGGCGACCTGATGCTCGACCGGTACGTGTGGGGGAGCGTCGATAGGATATCGCCCGAGGCGCCGGTTCCCGTCGTGGAGGTTCGCGAAGAGACCGTGAGGTTCGGCGGAGCCGCGAACGTGGCGGAGAACGTCGCCTCGCTGGGAGCCAACGCCGCGGTGGTCGGAGTGGTCGGGGACGACGCAACCGGCGAGAGCCTGCTCGATCTGCTCCGAGAGAGGGGCGTGGATGTGGGGCCGGTCGTCAGGATCTCCGGTCGCCCCACGACCGTGAAGACACGGATCATCGCGCACGGCCAGCAGGTGGTCCGTGCCGACCGCGAAGACTCGAGCGACGTGATGGGGGAGGACGGCGAGCGTCTGCTGGCCTGCCTCAAGGCAGCCATAGATGCCGCGGACGTTCTCATCGTGTCCGATTACGGGAAAGGCGTCGTGACCGCCTCTTCAATCGCGGAGGGCATCAGGGCCGCGCGCGCCGGCGGGAAGCTCATATGCGTCGATCCGAAGGAGTCCCACTTCCGGAGCTACGTCGGCGTGACCGCCATCACCCCGAACCAGAAAGAAGCAGGCGACGCGGTGGGCGTCAGGGTCGTGGATGCAGCATCCCTCGACCGCGCCGGCCGTGAGCTCCTCGCGAGCCTCCAGGCCGAGTGCGTCGTGGTAACCCGCGGAGAGGAGGGGATGACCCTCTTCATGTCTGACGGGGAGACGCGTCATCTGCCGACGGTGGCCCGCGAGGTCTTCGATGTAACCGGTGCCGGCGACACGGTGGTGAGCGTCCTCGGGGTCGCGCTCGCGGCGGGCGCGTCGATGGTCGAGGCGGCCCAGCTTGCGAACCACGCGGCCGGTGTCGTCATCCGCGAGGTGGGAACGGCCTCCGTCACCCGCGACGACATCCTCGGGTCGTTCGACGAACTCATGGAAGGAACGTAGAGTGGGCGGAGTTCTGACTCGCGACGATCTTGTGCGGGCGTGCGAGGAGGAGAGGGAGAAGGGCAGGCGCATCGTCTTCACGAACGGCTGCTTCGATATCCTCCACCTCGGACACGCACACTACCTGGCACAGGCGCGCGAACTCGGTGACGTCCTCGTCGTCGGCGTCAACACAGACAGGTCGGTCCGCGAGCTCAAGGGTCCGGGGCGTCCCGTCGTGCCGGAGGACGACAGGGCACACCTTCTGGCGGCCTTGGCGTCAGTCGACTACGTTAGCCTCTTCGACGAGCCGACCCCCTACGAGCTGATAGCCGCGGTGGG
>JAUWRQ010000125.1 GCA_030610515.1 Candidatus Eiseniibacteriota bacterium
GGAGAGCAGGATCGAGGAGTCCGGGCATGCTATCCAGCACCTGAGACAGTGTATGCACCTGTCCTCGTGCCAGATCGGCCGGTATGTCCGCCAGGAGCCGGTCTCGTACGTCTGCGCGTTGCCGGCCTCCTCAATGACGCCGCCGATCGGGATCTCGGTCCAGGATTTCTCTCTCATTCCGCGCTCACCTCCTCGTGCGCGCGGTTGATGGCGCGCACGTTCCCCTCCAGCACTTCCACGCGGAAGCCGTGGGAGAACTTCTTCTTAATCTCGTTGATGACGGTGTCGAGCGACAGAATGCCGGAGACCTTGATGAGCGCTCCGAGCATCGGGGCGTTCGGGATCGGGCGCCCGATCTCCTCGATGGCGATCCCTGTCGCGTCCACCACGAAGATCCTGGTGCCCTCGATGCCGAGCAGCTCCCGGATCTCCTTGGCGGACTTCAACGTGTTGACGACGATGATTCCGCTCTCAGGAACGCCGGCCGCGACGTCGACCGAGATCAGGAGCGTATCGTCCAGGACGACGACCATCTCCGGTGAGTAGATGGCGCAGTGAACCTTGATGGGGTCGTCGCTGATGCGGGTGAAACCCCTCATCGGGGCGCCCATTCGCTCCGGTCCGTAGTCCGGGAAGCCCTGGCTGTACTTCCCCTCCATGGAGGCGGCCTGCGCCAGCAGTAGCGAAGCCGTCTTCGCCCCCTGCCCTCCCCGGGCGTGCCAGCGGACCTCCAGTATCTCCCCCATCGAACCTCCTCGTTGCAGACGTTTCAGGCGCCTCTTCGGAAGAAACTGACCGAATGAGAAAACTAACACCTCTCTCTCGGGATGTCAAGGTCGGAAGATGCCGATTTCGGGGACTCGGGGTGTTAAGGGCGGGTGATGAGGTGCGGCTGAACTGCTCTCAGAGCTCGCGGCGCTCGTCGAGCGCGGTTCCGAGCGTGAGCTCGTCGGCCAGGTCGAGGTCGCCGCCGACCGGGAGCCCGCTCGCGAGGCGCGAGACGCGGACGCCCTTGGGCGCAAGGAGCTTCCCGAGATAGAGCGCGGTGGCCTCACCCTCGGCCGTCGGGTTGAGCGCCAGAATGATCTCTCGGAGACGCCCCTCCCCGGCGCGGTCGACAAGACGGTCGATGCGAAGCTCGTCCGGGCCCACGCCGTCGAGAGGAGACAGCAACCCGTCCAGAACGTGGTAGCGTCCGTTGTACCGCCCGGTCCGCTCGAGGGCCAGGATGTCACTCGGACGCTCGACGACGCACACGAGACGTTCGTCCCTGCGCGGGTCGGTGCACACCGGGCAGGGGTCGTCCTCCGTCAGGCCCCCGCAGAGCGAGCACTTCCTGGTTCGCTGGCGGGCCTCGAGGATCGAGCTCGCCAGGTCGCGGCACTCGGCCTCGGATGACTCGACGAGCTTGAGAACGATCCTCGTCGCCGACTTCCTTCCGATCCCGGGCAGCGTTCCGAAGAGCTGGATGAGGCGGTCGAGCGATGGCGGGAAGGAGATCATGATGCCGGCCGGGCTCCTCTCTGTCAGACGCTAAGGCGGCATCATTCCGCCGGTCACCTTGCCCATCTCACGAGCGGCAAGCTCGTCTGACTTCTGCTTCGCGTCGCGCAGCGCCGACACCAGCAGGTCCTCGAGCATCTCGGTATCACCGCTCTCGATCGCCTCCGGGGCGACCGTTAGCGACACAACGTCTCGCTGGCCGTTCATCTCGACGCGCACGACTCCGCCACCCGCCGACCCCTCCACGCGCATTTCGATGAGCGACTGCCTCACCTCCGAGAAGCGCTTCTCGAGTTTCTGCGCTTCCTTGAGCATCTTGGCCATGTTCTTGGCCATTGGGAGCACTACTCCTTTCGCTGTCTGGTGGTGATCTGGCCGTCGAACATCTCGACCACCTTCCGGACCATCGGGTCGTCGTCGCCTTCGCCCGTCGGCGAGGCTGCGCGCGGCTCGTCTCGTTCCACATTCTGCGGCGCCTCACCGAACTTGAGACGCACGCGGACGCGGCCTCCGAAGACCTCGCTCGCCGCGTTCTCCATGATGGACATGTTCGAGCGGTCCTCGAGCTGGTCCCTGTGAAACGAGGTTCCGTTGGGGACGTGGAGCCCGAGTCTCGCGGCTGCCGGCGCCGACGGAACGGCCTCCGCAAGCGACGCGGCAAGTGAAGGCCTCTGTTCGCGGATCTTCCGGAGGACGTCGGGCCATCGCTCGGGACACACCTCCGGTGCGGAATCGTGCGGGGCCTCCGCGATCGCCACCGGTGTCTCCCCGCGTGCCCGTGAAGAATCTTGAGCCCGAGGCCTCGCGCCCGCTCTCGGCGCGTCGCCCCGCAATCGGCCCTTGGGCTCGTCTGATCGTGCGGGATCGGAGCACGCCCGCTTCCGCTTGACGCTTCCTCCCCGGTCATCGGTGTCGCCGCCGGCGTCAGAGCGCGGACCCCGCGGTCCCGAAGATCCGCCTCCTTCCCCGACGGCCTTCAGGATGTCCTGTATGTCCACCGTTCGAGCGAGCTTCGCCATGCGCAACAGCGCCAGCTCGACGATGAGCGCCGGCTGCGTGCTCCACTTCGCTGCCGCCTGCGCCTCGATTCCAATGCGAACGAGCCGGACGAGGTCGTCCTCATCGAGGGAGGAAGACGTCCCCTCGTGGCTCCTGTAGTCGGCGATGCGCCCGACGAGACGCTCAGGATCCGGCGCCGAACGGACGAGCAGCAGATTCCGGATGTGTTCCACAAGCCCGTTAAGGAGGTCCCTGGCATCAAACCCGGAGTCGAGCGCGTCCTCGAGCGCGCCCAGCACGGCACTGGTGTCGTGCGACGCCACGGCGTCGGAGATCTCGAAGTATACGTCCGAGTCCGGGATACCCAGAACGCGCGCGACGTCGTCGGACGTCACGGCCCCCTTCCCGACCGACATGAGCTGGTCTAGGAGGCTCACCGCGTCGCACATGCTCCCGTCCGCACGCGCTGCCACGAGCTTGAGGGCGCCGTCCTCGACGTCGATATTCTCTGCTGCGGCTATCTCGGCGAGGCGCCCCTCTATCTCGGAAGACGAGATGCGGTGGAAGTCGAATCTCTGACATCGCGAGGCTATCGTCTCGGGGATCTTGCCCGGCTCCGTCGTGGCAAGCACGAAGACCACGTGCGGCGGCGGTTCCTCCAGGGTCTTCAGGAGCGCGTTGAAGGCCTCCCTGGTGAGCATGTGTGCCTCGTCGATGATGTAGACCTTCATGCGACCCGAGAGCGGCGCGTACTGAACGGTCTCTCGAATGCCGCGGGCGTCCTCGATCTTTCTGTTGGAGGCGCCGTCGATCTCGATGACGTCGAGGCTCCGGCCGGCCGCTATCTCCGTGCACGTCCCGCACTCACCGCACGGTTCTCCCGTCGGTCCTTTCTCGCAGTTGAGGGATTTCGCGAGTATCCGCGCGACCGTCGTCTTCCCGACGCCCCTGGGTCCGGCGAAGAGATGCGCGTGAGCGACGCGGTCCGTCTCGACGGCCGCCGCGAGCGTCAGGACCACGTGCTTCTGTCCTACGACCTCGGCGAACGTCTCTGGGCGCCACTTGCGGGCAAGCACCAGGTAGGACATTCTATCCCCCGGTTCGGTCTGGGTTCTTCTTCAACGAGGTGTGTCGGCAGAGGATATCGTCCCGGCACGCGTCCGCTTCGACCTCCGCCCCCGGCGGAACGCTGAGCCAGTTGGCTCCTGTCAAGCTCCCCCGCGGCACATCGGGTGATCGGCTTACGGCTGCTGCCTTCCGGCCCTGACCGGATTCGCCGGGTCCGATTGCGCGGGACCTGACACTCAACGCCACTTCTCTCAGATCCCGGACGAGGACGAGAGGCCTCGGACGGATGTTCGACCCCGCTACAGCGGATTGCGGGTCACAGGGCACCGCTAATTCCCCGCCTAGCGCGCCGGGGCTGGCATCCTCTGGGGTTCCGCGTTCGACGTACCCGCCCGATCTGCGCGAACGGGTTCCTGAAGTTTGGTGGAGATGAGCGGGCTCGAACCGCCGACCTCTGCCTTGCGAAGGCAGCGCTCTCCCAGCTGAGCTACATCCCCGATATGTGTGCCAGTTGCGATACGTCCCACCGCCGTGATGGCGGAGAGGGAGGGATTCGAACCCTCGGTACGCTCAACACGTACACTCGATTTCCAATCGAGCACCTTCGACCACTCAGTCACCTCTCCGAGTATGGCGGTGGGGGTGGGATTCGAACCCACGGTACCCCAAGGGGTACAACGGTTTTCGAGACCGCCACGATCGACCAGCTCCGCCACCCCACCGACCGCACGCAGACACGGCTACGGCACCGTCCCGCGTCTCAGCGCATCGAAGAACGCACTCACGAGCCGGGCGCAGTCCTCGCGCAGCACACCGGACGCAACGGCGGTCCGGTGATTCAGAGAAGGATCGTCCAGGATGTTGCCCAGCGTTCCCGCGTAGCCTGCCTTCGGGTCGGGGCAACCGTAGACGAGCCTCCTGAGGCGCGCCAGCACGATGGCTCCAGCGCACATCGGACAAGGCTCCATCGTAACGTAGATGGTCGCCTCCGTCAAGCGCAGCACCTTGAGCGACGTACACGCAGCGCCGATGGCGAGCACCTCGGCGTGCGCGGTGGGGTCGCCCAGAGCCTCCGTGCGGTTGTGCCCGCGACCGACGACCCGATCGCCCGATACCACGACCGCGCCGACCGGCACCTCTCCCTCGTCGACGGCCTTCCTGGCCTCGTCGAGGGCGGCGTTCATCCACCTCTCGTCTTCGTTCGCTCTTGTGACCAACCTGGATCTCCACGCCCGTGAGCCCGCGCGGGTCGTCTCGGCGAGGACGTCACGCCAAGTCGCCTCAGCTTCCGCTCCGCGAGAAGCTAGCAACGTCCTGGGGATCTGTCAAGGCCGCCGCAACTAGAGCGGCCGCCGGGCTCAGGCCGGCGGCCGTTTCATCGGTGATCTCGCGTGGCGGCGCTAGTTCACGCTCTCGTCTCCGTAGACCACGACCCGGTTCCGACCCAGCGCCTTGGCTCTGTACAGAGCCTGGTCCGCGCGTTCCACGAGCTCGCACTTGTCGGACGCCTGCATCGGCACGGTCGCGAGCCCAATGCTGATCGTGAGTCTACCACCGGGGAGCGCTTCCTCTCCGTCGAACGCGGCCTCTGCCAC
>JAUWRQ010000087.1 GCA_030610515.1 Candidatus Eiseniibacteriota bacterium
GGACGTTCTACTCTCCGAGCATCTCTGGCGGCTTCTACGCCGAGGAGGGGAGCTTCAAGTTCCTGAAGAGCGAGTTCGAGCTCGAGTCCCTGGGCGTCGCGTTCGTCGATCCTCGCCGGCGCGACCCGCACATCAACCTTGTGGGTGTCGTGAGCGTATCGGATAGGGCCGACGAGGAGTACGCCGTCACCGTGCGCGTGCAGGGCTTCGCGCGGGAGGCCATCCCGGAGCTCACGAGCGATCCGCCTCTCTCCGAGCCGGACATCGTGTCGCTTCTTACGTTCGGCGATACGGCGGGAGGGCTCGTGGGTGGAGGAGACGCCGCCGGCTCGTCGGGCGACAGGTTCGGAAGCCTGGCGCGGAAGGCGTTTCTGTCGCGCGCCTTCGGCGTGGCCGAGAGCGCGCTCGAGAGGCTCCTGAGGCTCGACACAGTGGTGGTCGACGATGAGGCGATCCTTCGGGGAGACGCGGGCGATGCCGACGTCACGCTCGGCAAGGAGTTCGGAGGCATACTCCGCGTCAACTATACGACCGCGGTGGGAAGGCTGGACGAGCAGCAGATCGAGGTCGCGCTCGAGCTCGCGAAGTACCTGGCGTTGGAATCACGGGCGGATCCGGAAGGCAATCATGCGATCGATCTCAGACTGCGCATCCCGTTCCGGTAGTCGCGCGGCCGGAAGCCGCGGGACGGGCTCTGGGGCGGCCGGCAGTCGCGCTCTCGGCGGACGCAACGCATGCAGGCATGCGATTCGCGTTCTGTTCCTGACGCTGGTCCTCGCGCTGGCGTTCTCTCCGTGCGCTCGGGCGAGCTACCACACGTTCCGGGAGAGAACGAGAGACAGGATCAGGCGCCTGGGTCCGATCCTCGAGGCCATTCATTTCACGGGCAACGAGGCATTCGATCGCGACACGCTCCTTCGCTACATGTTCCTGTCTGAGAGCGGGTTCTTCCGAACCGTGCATTACCGGAGACGCTTGCTCGAATACGATCTCGCCAACATCGAGCGCTTCTACGTGACCCAGGGCTACATGGAGGCCCAGGCTGCGATCGAGGACGAGCGCCTGTCCGCCGACTCGCTCAGAGTAGAGGTCCTGGTCGGCCTGTACGAGGGACCACGCTGGGAGGTCAGTGACGTCATCTTCGAGGGCAACGCGGTCATCGACGACGCGCGTCTTTTCCGGAACATAACACTCAGGCCAGGGGCGCCGTTCCTTTCCAACGAGCTGGAGGCGGATCGCCGCGCGGCGCTCGATCTCTACGCCCGCAATTCCTACTTGGACGCGAGGGTCTTCCAGGCGGTCGAAATGGACGATGAGGCGAGAACCGTTTCCGTGAGCTACAGGATCGTCGAGCGGGAGCAGGCCTTCATCAGGGAGATAGACGTCACCGGGGACGACAAGACGAAGCAGTACGTGGTCGAGCGCGAGTTCACGCTCAAGCCTGGCGACCTCTTCGATCCAGAGGAGGTCGGGGAGACCCAGGCCAGAATCTACAGGACGGGGCTCTTCCATTCCGTCTGGATCGAGCCGGCCGAGGAGGACACGGGACGGGCAGACAAGCGCCTCGTAGTGAGGGTGCGGGAAAGGCCCAGCGGGCACATCGACTTCAAGTTCGGATACGCAGCGCTCACGGGACCGGAGATCGCCGCGGGCATCACGAACAGGAACGTTCAGGGTCAGGCCATCGAAATGACCCTGAAGGGCGCATGCAGCGGGTTCGAGCGCGGAGGCGAAGCATCTGTCGGCGATCCGTGGTTCACGGGGCGGCCGGTAGCCGCGGAGGCCACCGGAAGCTACTACTGGAACGACGAGGAGTCGTACGTAGCGGAGACCGCTGGTGCGAGCTTCATCCTCACGAAGCGGCTCGGGGGCACCGTCACGCTCGAGGGCGGCTACGAGTTCTCCCGTACGTCCGTTATTGAATCGACCGATGAGACTCACGACACCGGTGTCAACTACACGAGCAACATCCTGTCGGCCGTCACGCACGACACCCGCAACGACATCCTCGACGCGAAGCGAGGGATGCTCGCACGCGCCCGCGTCGACCTCGCCAGCTCGCGCCTCGGTGGGACCAACGACTTCGTGCGCTGCGAGCTGTCATTCCGCGGGTTCATCGGTGTCAGGCACGGCCGCGTGGCGGCGCTGTCGCTCCTGGCTGGCTGGGTGAAGCCGCAGGGTGATGATGGGGACGTGCCGGTCAACGAGCGCTACTTCGCGGGAGGAGACGGGTCAGTGCGGGGGTTCGAGCGGAACTCGCTCTCTCCGCTCGACTCGGGCGGGAACGCGACGGGCGGGAGAGCGGTCGTGGAGGTGCGCGCGGAGGTGCGGTTCCCGGTCTGGAAGAAGCTCCGCGCGGTCGTCTTCGCTGACGCCGGACAGGCGTTCGACGATTTCGGGGCCGTCCGGCCCTCGCGTCTCGAGGTTGGAGTGGGAGGTGGCCTGCGTCTGGCGACTCCCGTTGGCGTCCTGAGGCTCGACGTCGCGGGCCCGGTCACTGAAGAAGGATCCATCAAGTACTACTTCGGCATCGGTCAGGCATTCTGAGCAACACTTGATAGTCTGCACAGATATTGCTACGTTTAGACAGGTGCTACGCGCGAGCGCCGGGCGTTACACGGCGCCCCGCAGCGACGTGCCCGCCCCGGGCTCGCCAATCAGCCCGCCCGCCTCACGTCCGACCACCAGAGAGGACCCACATCATGAAGATCCGGACGACCGTTCTCGTGACGGTCCTTGCCCTTGCGGCCCTTCCGGCTGCCGTTTCCGCCGACGCGATTCTGGCCGATCACACCGTGGTGGCCCAGTTCGCGTCCCTTCCGGACACGGTCATCGCAACGGCCAAGAACGAGCTCAGGATGTTCTACGGCCACACGTCACACGGGAGCCAGATCGTCACCGGCATGCAGATGGTCCGGGACGAAGATCCGTTCTTCGACTTCAACAACGGAGCCGGTACGTTCCTGTTCGATGAGTATTCCGACGACCTCGGGCACAACGGGGACACCACTTGGGTGGCGATCACGCGCACGAGGCTCGATCAGCCGGGGAACGACATCAACCTGGTAATGTGGTCTTGGTGTGGCGGGTGCTCCGACAACACTGAGGCTGGCATCAACATCTACCTGTCCGCGATGAACCAGCTCGAGCTGGGCTACCCGGACGTGCGTTTCGTGTACATGACGGGCCATCTCGATGGGACGGGTCCCGCGGGGAACCTGTACACGCGCAACAACCAGATACGCGACTACTGCGTGACCAACGGGAAGATCCTCTTCGATTTCGCGGATATCGAGAGCTACGATCCCGACGGAACGTGGTACCCGGACGAGACCGACGCCTGCGGCTGGTGCTCGACCTGGTGCTCGTCTCATCAGTGCCCAGGATGCTCGGGCTGCGCCCACTCGCACTGCTTCAACTGCTACCAGAAGGGTAAGGCGTTCTGGTGGATGCTCGGCGCCATGGTCTCGGGCATGGAGGCCGGAATCGAAGGTCCCGAGGTCGCCGGCCCGACTCTCGCACAGAACAGCCCCAATCCGTTCTCTCCCGCGACGGAGATAGCGTTCACGCTTCCGCATCGTGCGCGGGTGGTCGTCGCCGTCCACACTCTCGACGGTCGGCGGGTGGCCGTGCTTCTCGATGACGTACTGGGTCCCGGCGAGCACACGGCTGGCTGGGACGGTCTACGCCCCGACGGCCGGCGGGCGGCCGCAGGCGTCTATTTCTGCTCGCTCCGGACGGGGGACGCGCTCGAGTCGCGGAAGATGCTCCTCATCCGCTAGGTTCGCCCTCGAACCGCGGAAGACGCTCCTCACCTGCCAGGTTACGCCCTCGAGCCGCGTAGGATCCTGCCGTTGTGCCGCCGTGGGTCCCGCGAACAGGCTCAGGTGGGGTCCCCGACGGGGCCACCCCACTGCGCTTCCCGCTTGCCTCGGTGCCTCTCGCCGTGTAATATTGCTGTTCGTTCACGATACGCCTCAAAGGTCTTCGTTGGGCCCCGGTCGGGCTCACTCAGACGAGAGAGAAGGAGCAGGAACATGGCTGCAAAGGAACTCCTATACGGCGAGAAGGCGCGCCAGGCGATTCTCCACGGCGTGGAGCAGCTCGCCCGGACGGTCAAGGTCACCCTCGGTCCCAAGGGCAGGAACGTCGTGCTGGACCGCAAGTGGGGCGGACCGCGGATCACCAAGGACGGGGTGACGGGTGCCAAGGAAGTCGATCTCGAGGATCGCTTCGAGAATATGGGTGCGCAGATGGTGCGCGAGGTCGCCGCGAAGACGAGCGACGTCGCCGGTGACGGGACGACGACGGCGACGATCCTTGCGGAGGCGATCTACCGCGAGGGTCTCAAGAGCGTGACGGCCGGCGCCAACCCGATGTACGTGAAGCGCGGCATCGAGCGCGCCGCCACCGTAGTCACGGAAGAGCTCACGAAGATGTCGAGGAAGGTCAGGGATCGGAACGACGTCTTCAGCATCGCGTGCATCTCCGCCACCAACGACGAGACCATCGGGGACCTCATCGCCGACGCGATGGACAAGGTCGGCCGCGACGGCACGATCACCATCGAAGAGGCCAAGAGCATCGAGACCACACTCGAGGTCGTAGAGGGCATGCAGTTCGACCGCGGCTATATCTCGCCGTACTTCGTCACGGACGCTCAGACCATGGAGGCCGTGTTCGAGAATCCCTACATCCTCATCTACGAGGACAAGCTCTCGAACATGAAAGACCTCGTGCCGCTGCTCGAGAAGGTCGCGCAGTCAGGGAAGCCCCTGGTGGTCATGGCCGAGAACATCGAGGGCGAGGCCTTGGCTACGCTCGTCGTCAACAAGCTCCGCGGCGTGCTTCCGGCCGTCGCCGTCAAGGCGCCGGGCTACGGTGACCGCAGGAAGGCCATGCTCGAGGACATCGCGATCCTGACGGGTGGAACGTTCATCGCCAAGGATCTGGGGCTCAAGCTTGAGGGCCTGCAGCTCAAGGATCTGGGGACCGCAAAGAAGGTGATCATCACCAAGGACGACACGACGATAGTCGAAGGCCCCGGAAAGAAGAGCGACATCCAGGGCCGGATCGCGCAAATCAAGCACCAGATCGAGGAGACGACCTCCGACTACGATCGCGAGAAGCTCGAGGAGCGTCTGGCCAAGCTCGCGGGCGGAGTGGCGGTCCTCAAGGTCGGAGCCGCGACCGAGCTCGAAATGAAGGAGAAGAAGGCGCGGGTCGACGACGCGCTGCACGCGACACGCGCTGCCACGGAAGAGGGTGTCGTCCCCGGTGGCGGAGTGGCTCTGCTTCGCACGATCACCGTGCTCGAGAAGATGAAGGTCGAGAGCACGGACGAGCAGATGGGCGTCGACATCATCAAACGCGCCGTCGAGGCGCCGATGCGGCAGATCGCCGAGAACGCCGGCTACGAGGGCTCGCTCGTCGTCCAGAAGGTCAAGGGCGAGAAGAAGAGCGTCGGGTTCAACGCCGACTCCGGCGAGTACGGTGACATGTACGACTTCGGCGTCATCGATCCGACCAAGGTCGTCCGCATCGCCGTCCAGAACTCCTCGAGCATCTCCTCTCTGCTTCTCACGACGGAAGCTCTGGTGACCGAGAAGCCGGAGAAGGAGCCGGAGATGCCCGGCGGCATGGGCGGCATGGGAGGCATGGGAGGCATGGGCGGCATGATGTAATGCCGTGCCGGAGCGCGGCGCCCACCGGGACACCCGCGGCCGGGATTGACTGCGGCCTCGGTGTCGGGAACCGGGATTGCACCGCGAGTGAAGTAATGACGGGCGCTCTCGTTCCTGGGTGGAACGGGAGCGCCCTTTCTGGTATCAGTGGCAAAGGGCGCAGGACGGCCTGCGGGACGGGCGTCGCGTCGTACGGAAGATCTCCCGGAGGGCCAGGGCGCCGTACCCGGGAACGCAGGCTCAC
>JAUWRQ010000236.1 GCA_030610515.1 Candidatus Eiseniibacteriota bacterium
GCGGTCCTAGCGGAGCGTCCGGGAGGACGACAGGTGAACTGGCGCAACGTGCTCGCCGAACGTATCGTCGATCCGACGGCCGCCGTCGTCAGGCGCGTGCCGGTGCCCTCGCGTCTTGCAGAGTTCCGCGCGGCTCAGTGGGGCGATCCTGCGATCTTCCGTGCGAGGCAGACCGGTCGCCTGGCCGATCTCCTGGTGCACGCGACGACACGGGTACCGTTCTACGCCGAGCGGATGCTCGGGGCGACGCCTGAAGCGATCAGGTCCGATCCGTGGGGTTGCCTCCAGGCGTTTCCCGTTCTGGAGAGAAACGACCTCGAGCATCACCTCGAGGAGTTGACGTGTGACGTGGGTCATGGAGTGCTTCCGCACTCCTCCGGAGGGTCGACGGGCGTCCCCGTGCGCTTCTATCGCGATCGCCGATACCTCGCCGCTGCCATCGCCTCGACGCAGCTCTGCTATGAATGGGCGGGGCTCCGACGGGGCGAGCGTCACGTCAGGCTCTGGGGCGCCACGCGGGACTTCCGCGACGGTGAAGCACGTCTCAAAGGTATCGGGCGCAGGCTGTGCGACGTGACGTTCCTGGACGCATTTCGCATGGGCGAAGAGGACATGAGGCGATACGTTCGCTTCCTGAACCGGCGTCCCGTGGCGTGCCTCGAGGGCTACGCCGAGTCGCTGTTCGCTCTGGCGGAGTTCGCCGAACGCGAGGGGCTGCGCGTCGAACCACCAAGAGGCGTCATGTCCAGTGCAGGGATGCTCCATCCGCACATGCGGGAGACCGTCGAGCGGGTGTTCGCCGCTCCTGTCTTCGATAGGTACGGTTGCCGCGAAGTCAGCAGCGTCGCTTCGGAGTGCGAGAGGCACAGGGGACTCCACATTCTGGGAGAGACGACGGTCGTCGAACTCGTGGATCGCGACGCCAAGGAGGTGGGCGAAGGGGAGACGGGCGAGGTTCTCGTTACGAGTCTCTGGAACTACACCACGCCGTTCATCCGCTACCGTGTCGGCGACGAGGCCGTCCGTGGCGCCGATTGCTGCAGCTGCGGACGACCGTACCCGTTGCTCGAGAGGATCGCGGGGAGAACCGGCGCCGGCGTCGTCCGCGATGACGGAACCACCGTTCCACCCGTGTTCTTCGCCCAGCTCCTCGGAGTCGAGGAGAACCGTGGCGAGATCGCGAGCTTCCAGGTCGTCCAGGAGACGATCGATCGGATTCGCGTGAGGGTGGTTCCCAGGGGAGAGGCGGCGGGTCCGGACGATGCCGCGCGCGAGAGAATCGCGGCGCGCATACGGGAGGTCATGGAATCGGCGTGCCGGGTCGACTTCGAGGTCGTCGAAGAGATAGAGCCGACACCCACCGGGAAGCACCTGTCTGTCGTCTCGAGAGTCGCCGGCCACCGGGAGCCGGGCCACCGAAGTGGGTGAGGTGCGGATTGAGGTCAGCGGAATCGGATTTCCAGCGGAGATGAACGCTTGAGGAAGGGCATCAAGGACGTCACGTCGGTCCTCACTTCCAAGGCGGCGGTTCTTCTTGTCAGCCTCGCGATCCAGAGCAGTCTCGCGTGGTTTCTGGGGCCCGGGCTCCGGGGGGAGTACGCGGTCTGCCTCCTGTTTGCTGCCATCCTCGGCACCGTCTTCGGTCTCGGAATCGACATCGCCGGTCGGTACTTCGCGGGCTCGGGCCGGCTGACCAGGTCCGAGGTCCTCTGGAGCACTTGGATCTCGCTCCTCGTCTGCTCCGGGGTCGCCGTCGTCGTCGGCCGGGTCCTCATCGACACCAATCTCGGTTTCCTCGAAAGGGCGCCTCGCGCGAGCTTCATGACGGCTCTCGCCGTCATTCCCTTCTATGTGCTCTCTCAGGCATCGGTCCATCTTCTCGTCGGACTCGGCCGCATCTCCTGGATGGCCATCACGACCGTCGTCAACGTGGTGGTTCAGCTCATCGCAGTCGTGGTCTTCGTCAAGGTGCTCGGGATGGGGGCGAACGGCGCGCTTCTCGCCATTCTCGTGGCGGGAGCCGCAAGCATCCTCTTCGCCTCGGTCGACTTCGCGCGAATGGGCGCCCTCTCGAGAGCGCGACTGAGGCTGTCCCACTTCCGTGACCTCCTCTCCTACGGCCTCCGGTCGTACGTCGCCAGGCTCTCGTTTCTCCTGAACGCGCGCGTCGGAACGATGGTCCTGGCCTTCTTCGTATCGGCGGATCAGATCGGTCTCTTCGCTGCCGGATCGGGCCTCGTGATCCAGATCCTCCTGATTCCGACGTCGGTGGAAGCCGCGCTGTTCTCAAGGGTGGCGGGACACGCCGAGGGCAGACCGGAAGTCGTCGGTCAGGCAGCGAGGGTCACGGCCGCCGTCGCGGGCACGGCTCTCCTCGTCCTCGCCGTCCTCGCGAAGCCGATCATCTCGGTGCTGCTCTCCCCTCGGTTCCTCGGGACGGTGCCGCTCATCTGGGTAATGATACCCGGCATCTTCGTGCGCGCGGGGTCGAAGGTCCTCATGTCCTACTTCTGGGGAACGGACAGGCCAGCCGTCTGCTCGTGGGCGATGGGACTCGGCATGGTGGTCCACGTCGCGGCACTGGTCGTGCTCGTGCCCCTCGTGGGACTCTCGGGCGCCGCGTGGGCGATGACGGCGAGTTTCTTCTCCAGCAGCCTCGTGCTGGTGCTCGCGTTCAGACGCGTGAGCGGGATGAGCTTCAGGGAGACTTGGCGACCGAGACGGGCCGACCTCGCGGCGATTCGCGAGGTCGTTACAGCACTCCGGGAGAAGCTCACTCGTTCGCCGATGTAGTGCGAACTCCGGAGGGGCGTCGTCGGCCAAGCGCCCCCGAACCGGGCAAGGAGGCGTGATGGCTCGGTCGCCCCGCATCCTCATCACCGACGCGGTCAACTGGGCTCTGTGGAGGGCCAAGGGGATTCCCGTGTTCCCGAGGCTCGCGGAGTTCCGCGAGCGGCAGTGGGATGACTCCGTGACCTACCAGAGGAGGCGCGCGGAGCTTCTGGGCGATCTCCTCGTTCACGCAGTGACCGGAGTGCCGTTCTATCGGGAACGAGTCAGCGCCTCCCCCGAGGCGATTCGCGCCGACCCCGAAGGCTGCCTCCAGTCGTTCCCCGTTCTGGAGCGCGGCGACCTGCTCGAGCATCTCGATGAGCTTCGGTGCCCGACAGGACGTGGGGAGTGGCGCGACTCCACGGGAGGGACGAGCGGAACGCCGGTCCGTTTCTATCGCGACAAGATCTCCCTGGCCGCTGGCCTGGCAGCGTCCGCTCTCTTCTTCGAGTGGGCGGGGATCGGGCGCGGGGAGTGGCGAGTGAGGTTGTGGGGGGCGCGGCGGGATTTCGTGAGGCGGAACGCCGTCACCAACCGACTGACCGAGTTCCTCCACAGCACGGTCGTGCTCGATGCCTTCGACATGAGTGAGA
>JAUWRQ010000219.1 GCA_030610515.1 Candidatus Eiseniibacteriota bacterium
CACAGGTCCGGCAGTTCCGCTCCAGAGTCTGCTCTTGTGCCGCAGCACGGCGCGGGCGGCGTTCTCGACGAGACCCTCCAGCTTGTCGCCGCAGACGCATGCGACTTCCAGAAACACGGTTTCCCCCGGGGCCAGCTCTCCGAAGGGGCCGACCGACATGAGGAAGCGCCAGTCGGACGGCATGTCGCCCGTCGGAGAGGCGGTTGGCTGGGACAGGAAGCGATACCGATCGCTGTCATCGTCCGCGTCGTCCTCGCCGCTGGTCCACCTGCGGTACGCCCTGAGTTCGGGCGCAGGTACTCCCATGTCGCTGTGATCGAGCAGCGCTACTCCGAACCATCCGTTCCAGTCGCCGTCGTCGCCGCCCGGAGCGTCATGGCCATACCCGATGATGACGCGGACTGGATCAGCCGTGGGATGGGTCGCAACAACGGTGTCGGCGTATCCGGCGAGATCGTCGGTGAAGTTCCAGGTCTCTTCGCCGGCGTATCCGACGTCGGGGTCCACCATGAGTCCGACATACACGTTGGTCAGCGTCTCATCTCCTATGTTCGTGATCTCGTACCGCGCCCCGACGAAGTCGTCGACGCGGTCGTCCTCCCAAGCATACGACTGCGCGTAGATCTCGAGGCCGATCGGCGTGTGCGGATCGTAGGGATTAGGATAGGGAATGGTGACGGTGTCGAAACAGACATACGCGAACATCTCGTCCGAAATGGCGGCGTAGTCCTCGTCGATCAGGGAGTCCCCATCGTTGTCCAGCCCGTCGAGCCGGTCTTCGTCGATCTCACCGTCACCGTCGTCGTCCTGGTCCTTGCCTCCGCCGGGGCTCCCGAACGAACTCGAGTAGATGGCGTAGACGGGATCGTTCTGCGGCGGGCGAAGCTCCATGAGATACGCGGAGGACGAAACGAGCGTGTCACCTCCGGATATCGCTCCCACCCAGAGTCCGGCTGTGTAGAGATGTTCGTATCCACTGTCTTGGGGCCACGACGCCGAGGGCTCCCCCGGGGCGGACATCCAGGTACCAAAGAACCCCAGGTTAGACGTGTGCAGCCACAGCTCACCTGCATCGTGCCACCAGCCGTAGAAGTCGATGTCTCTTTCGGCGCGCGGCGGCGCGGACTCAGGGGGTATGGACTGGACAGGGAGAGCCACGACCAGCACGAAGACGGTCGTGACGCTCACGGCCAGCAGACCACCCTTGCGGCCTGCGGTCAGCATTGCTTTGCCTCCCCGGGGGGTTCCGGTTCGATGGGGGCCTTCGAGCGTGGGGGGAACTCGGGGCAGGAGGGGAACACGGCGGAGCCGCCCCATGAACCCATTCTAGCCACGTGGCCCCATAGGCAGTCAAGCCCATTCTGCGGATGGTCCCACGGAGGCCCCCGGACGCAGATGCCCCGCGTGCTTTACACAGCAGGCGACCGGTGCTATCCTTGAGTGCTCAATCGGCCCTGTCGTTGGGCCTTTTTGGTGTGTTCCCGTTTGAGACAGAGGGTCCCCAGACGAACGGAGGGGAGTGCAGATGGCGATACTCAACTCGAAGACCGGCCAGGTCCGCAAGGCGTACACGGTCGAGCAGCTCAAGGAAGCCGCGAACCAGATGCGGGGATACGACATGGTCGCGCTGAACGCGGCCGGATCGGGGCACTCGGGCGGGACGCTGTCCGTCATGGACATCACGGCCGCGCTCTATCTTCACGTTGCGGACCACGATCCGACGAACCCGCTCTGGGACGAGCGCGACCGCATCATCTGGTCCGCCGGGCACAAGGCGCCGTCGCTGTACCTGGGTCTGGGTATGGCCGGGTACTACAACGTCGAGGACGTGGTATGCCTCCGCAAGCTCTACTCGCCGTATCAGGGACACCCGCACTGGGAGAAGCTCCCCGGAGTCGAGGCGTCGACCGGTTCGCTGGGACAGGGACTGTCCATCGCCATAGGGATGGCGCTCGCTGCGAACCTGAACAAGAAGGACCATCGTGTCTACTGCCTTATGGGTGACGGCGAGCAGCAGGAAGGCCAGGTCTGGGAAGCGGTGATGGAGGCCGGCCACTTCGGACTCGACAACCTGTGCGCGGTCGTCGACCGCAACAGACTCCAGATCGACGGGTGGTGCTGCGATGTGATGAACGTCGAGCCCTTGGAGGAGAAGTATCGCTCGTTCCACTGGCACGTCATCGAGTGCGACGGGCACGACATGAACGAGCTTCTCGCAGCGTTCGAGGAGGCGAAGACGATCAAGGGCAAGCCGACCGTCATCCTCGCCGCGACGATCAAGGGCAAGGGCGTCGACTTCATGGAAGACGTCGCCGGTTGGCACGGGAGGGCTCCGAACACTGAGGAAATGTGGGACGCTCTCAAGCAGTTCGGTCTCGACAAGGAACTTCCCGTCAAGCGGATGCTCAAGATCGCTGACGATCATCAGAAGAAGGCGACGAAGACGCTCGAGGCTAAGCAGCCCAGGTTCTCGAAGAGCTACTTCTGGAACGAGACCAGGAATATGAAGGCCGAGATGGACCCAACCAGGATGGGTTTTGGCCGCGCGCTCGCTGACAGGGGAGACGACAAGCGAGTCGTTTGCCTGGGGGCCGATATCTCGGGTTCCATCACCATCAGCAAGTTCTATGACGGTCATCCTGAGCGTCTGGACCGCTGGTTCTCTGTCGGGATCGCGGAGCAGTCCGGGACGGGTGTCTGCGCCGGCCTGGCGCGGGAGGGGAAGCTCCCGGTCTTCGGGACGTACGGCGTGTTCGCTTCAGGCAGGAACCTCGACCAGCTCAGGACGACCGTGTGCTACGGGAACTTCAACGTGATGATCGCGGGCGCGCACGGCGGCGTCTCCGTGGGTCCCGACGGGGCCACGCACCAGGCGCTCGAGGAACTCTTCCAGATGTGCGGGCTCCCGAACATGCACGTGGAGGTCCCGTGCGACTCGGTGGAGACGAAGCGCGCCACAGAACACCTGCTCTTCAAGGTGAAGGGCCCGAAGTATGTGCGCTTCGCGCGCGAGGCGACTCCGGTCGTGACCGACGAGAAGACCCCGTACGTGTACGGCAAGGCCAACGTGATCCGGTTCCGCGGCGCCAAGCCGAAGTTCAAGGATGCGTTCGAGCACACGCTTGCCTCGAAGTACAAGAACGAGAGCGAGGACATAGCGATCATCGCGTGTGGTCCGTCCGTTCCCGAGGCGATGCGCGCGGCGTGGATTCTGAAGGCCGAGTACGGCATCGAGTCGCGGATCCTGAACGCGCACACCGTGAAGCCGCTCGACCGGGCTGCGATCGTCAGGGCAGCGACGGAGACCGGGATCGTCGTGACCGCCGAGGAGCACCAGACGGGCGGGTTCGGCAACCAGATCGCCGGGGCCATCACGCGCTCCAAGAAGGCCTTCGGTCAGCCTGTCGGGATCGGCATGGTCGGTGTCCACGATCGCTTTGGTGAATCGGGAGCGCCGTGGGAGCTCGTGAAGGAGTTTGAGGTCTCCGCGGAGCACATCGCTGCTGAGGCGAAGCGGCTCTACGACCTCAGGGTCGCCAAGGCGCCGAAGACAATCACTGCGAAGCCGAAGGCGAAGAAGAAAGTGGCGAAGAAGAAGACGGCTAAGAAGAGCGCCGCGAAGCCGAAGGCGAAGAAGAAGGCGGCTAAGAAGAGCGCCGCGAAGCCGAAGGC
>JAUWRQ010000186.1 GCA_030610515.1 Candidatus Eiseniibacteriota bacterium
CCAGGTCACGATGGTCCTGCCCGTGAAGAACAAGAAGGGGCAGATCAAGAACGAGATACTGAAGACGCAGGCCGTGGTTGTGAGGTGTCAGCCTTCGGGTGACGAGAACGGCGGGTACAGAGTAGCCTGCTTTTTCACGGGGTTGGATTCCGGAACCAAGAACACTCTCGACGAGTACGTCCGCCAGCACGCGGCAAGCGCGTAGGGGACCTTCGGGTCTCACAGGGCGGGCAAGCTCGAGAGCGCAACGACTGCAGCAGAAGGAAACTGCCCGGCGCATGGCGTCGGGCCGTTTGCATATCATCAGCGCGAGCATCTAGAAGCGGTAGGTCGCCTCCACGATCAGAGCGGAGGTCTCGACGCTCTCGTCGTAATCGAAGTCGCTGTCCGCGCGCTCGTAGGAACCCTTGATCCAGGCGACATCAACGGCCAGCACGGTGTCTATGAGGACTCGGGCGCCCAGCGTGAAGTAGGTGCGGTCACGGGTCACTTCCTGACAGTTGTAGGCCATCGTGGGAGAGGCTTAGCCTCCGCGGAGCCGCAGAGGACAGGAGGGGACGGTCACCTCCAGGCCGACGCCGTATCCAAGCTTCTCATCGTAAACGGCCCGTCTCTGGCCCAGCTCCGTGTAGGTGACCCTGCCCTCGTAGTCCAGCTGAGACCAGTCTGAGTAGCTGAGGTCGACTCCGACCATGATGAAATCCAGGGGTGCGTACGCCACTCCTCCACGGAACGCGAACGGCAGAGTGACCTTGTCGGAGAAGAGCACGCTGCCCTCGTAGACCTCTGTCGACTCCGGAACGGTCGCCACCTTCTCGATGTAGCCCCACTCCGTGCCGTCGAACGTCAGCGTCGCCGGCGTATCGATCGCGATCCCGACGGAGAGCTCTTCAGCCACATAGAAGAGACCGCCCAGTGTCGCACGCATGCCGCTGATGTCCGCATCGTACTGCTCGATCTTGTGCACGTCGATGTACCTATCGGAGACGTCATAGTCGTCGTAGAGGTCGTAGCCCCAGCTCCTTGAGTAGTCGCCCGTGAGGTAGGAGAACGTGACGCCGAGTGAGATGCTCGGGGATATGTCGAGGGCACACGCCGCGGACAGCGCCGTGACACCACCGTCGGAGACGTAGTCCTCTTCACTCGACCACACGCCGCTCGCGTCGGGCTCATCGAGGCCATCGTGAGGATGCTCATCCCACTCTATCTCGTCCTCGTACGCGGCCAACCTGTCTCACGCGAAGTCGAAAATCCGCTCGGCGCTAACACCGAAGACCAGGCCGCCCCGGAACGTCGGGAACGGGTAGGCGAAGCGGACGGACGAGAAAGCGGTCCCAGTCAGGTCGGTGCTGAAACCGCTGCCTGCCATCTCGCCGTCGATCGTTAGGGCGCCTCTCCTGAAGCCACCGGACAGCTCTATCCTGTTCAACCTGGTGAGCCCCGCAGGATTCGACGTGATGGCGGTCCCGTCGTCAGCGATTGCCATTGAGACGAACCCCATGCCGGCGGCTCTCGCCCCGGTGGCGAGCGTGTTCGTGAGCGGTAGCTCCCCGAGCGGGGCGACGAGACCCGAATCGGCCCTCACGGCCGGCGACAAAACGAGCGTCGCCAGGACCCCAGCAAGGACCGGGATGTACGTCAGCCACTTTCTACTCATCCTCGTCTCCTTGCTAGAAGCCCTTCTTCGGCTTCTTCCATAGGTTGCGTTCGTCCTTCTCTTTCTCCGTTTCCTTCTCCTTGTTCTTGTCCTCGTCCTTCTTCTTCTGTTTCTCCTTCTTCTGCGGCTCGTTGGCCGGGGGAGGCGGCGGGCGGCGAGTGCCGGAACCCGGCTTGGTGAACCCCCAACCGCCAGGCGCCCACCCCCCGGTCCCCCAGAGGTGACGGGTGCCGGTCTCCACCTCTGGCCCGGCGGAAGACTCGTCGTGGTCGTCACACTGGTGGTCGTACCTCCCCCAGGAGTTGTCCGACCAACAGGGAGACCGATAGTAGGCGGCGTCCGCGTGGCAATCCGCGCAGGTCCGGTAGTAGCTGCCCTCCTGAACTACGCTGCCCCCGGTCGGATGCTGAAGAACGGTGTAGCATCCGGCGTTCAGGAGCAGGAGGGAAACCGCCAGCAGCGCGAGCGCAAGCGCTATCCGTTTCATCATTCGTCCCCTCTCTGCAAGTGTCTCTTCGATCTCGGAGCCTCGAGAATACGCAGTTGAATTCGACGCCCCACCGGCTGCGTCCATTCAAAGGTAGCACAGGCCCGACATCGAGCCAAGCGGCGTCAAGGCCCCGTCGCGGCCGGTGAGAGGCTCGCGGGCACGCGCAGGGGCTTGAGAGGGACGTCGGCTCGTGCTAGAATGTGCCCGGAATGTCTGGAAGGAGACTCATTGCTGACTTTCTTGCGACACAGTGGAATCCCCGTGACCGCGGCGGCGCTGACCCGCACCGTGGTTCTGGTCGCCGCGTGTACCGCGGTTCTCGTCGCCGCGTACCCCCGACCTGTCGCCGCGGCGGAGCGCTGGCAGGACGTGCGCCCCAACGCCCAGGCTTACCTCCACTACAGCCTCGGACGACTGATGGAGGTAAGCGGCGCCCCGAGTAATGCCCTGGTGCAATACCGCAGGGCCGACTCGCTGGATCCCGGCCACTGCGAGCTCAGCAACGCGGTCGCTCGTACGCTCCGCGTACTTGGCAAGATCGATGAAGCAAGTGCGAAGAGCGCGATGGCGCTCAGGCTCTGTCCTGACAATCTCGAGGCGCTCGCCATCCGTGCAGAACTCCTGCTCGTCCAGGGCGAGCTCCAAGAGGCCGAGGAGCTCCTGGCGAGTGTCGCCCTCGACCACGGTGCTCCGCGTGAGTTCGCGGCTCTCTATGGCCACGCTCTGCTCTCACAGGGACGGATCGAGGACGGAGCGGCGTATCTGCGCTCTCGCTCGGAGGCCGACTCGCTCGACCCCAGAATCGCATCCATGCACGGTCGCGTGCTGCTGCTGCTCGGAGACTCGGAGAGAGCGGTCTCTGAGTTCAGACGATCGGCTCGACTGGATCCGGGCAACAGGGTCGTGGCGGGCATGCTCTCGCGCCTCCTAATCGCGATCGACCGGCCGGAGGAAGGCGTGCCCATGCTCGAGTGGATCCACTCGAGGTACGAAGCGGTGGAACCCGAGTTCATCTCGCTGGCGGCCGGCTACTCACTGATGGGGGAGTTGGAGCGAGCACAGGCGGTACTCGATACGGCGACCGCGAGGTTCGGAGACACGGCGGCCATCCTGCGGGCGCGCGGCGCCACGTACTTCGGCGCCGAGGACTTCGACGGCGCCATCGACGCGTACGAGAAGCTGCTGGAGATTGACGAGAACTCGGTGACCGCGCTCAACTTCATCGCCTACACTCTGGCGGACGAGAATCGTGATCTCGATCGCGCTCTGGAGTACGCGACGCGCGCGGTCGAACTGGAAGAGGGCAACCCGCTTCTTCGCGACACGCTCGGCTGGACTCACTTCAGATTGGGCAACATGGAACAGGCGAGACGCGAGCTTGATCTATCGGTCGAGTTGGGCGGCGACAACCCGGTTATACTCGAGCACCTGGGCGACGTTCTGCTTGAACTCGGGCTCGTCGACGAGGCGGTCGCCGCCTGGACGAAGGCGCTCGAGTCGTCGCCCGGGAGAGCCTCCACGATCGAGCGCATCGAGAGCACCGGCGACGAGATCCCAGCGAAGCTGCGCGAGTCCCCGAACGGAGAGGCCCCTTGAAGCGACTCCTGGTCCTCGCTGTCCCGATGCTCGCTCTGCTCTCGGGCTGCAGCCGAGCGCCGCGCGTGGTCGAGCCGGTGGCGCCGTCTGAGTTGGCCGCGCTGGTGAACGCCATCAACGCCGCGGCCCCCGGCGCAGAGAGCTACAGGGGAACCGGCGACGGGGAGATAACGGTCTCCGGAAGGACCATCAAGGTGACGTTCGCCCTCGTCTACGAACGTCCGGGGTGGCTCAGGGCGGACCTGAGGCTGCCGATCGTTCC
>JAUWRQ010000204.1 GCA_030610515.1 Candidatus Eiseniibacteriota bacterium
CGTGGAACATGGGGGCGCCCGCGGCGAGCATCATGCCGTTCTGGAGGGCCGTCACGTCCGAGGGTCGTGCTCTGGGCGTGTCGAGCACGCCCATCCTCGCGCGCTCGGCGAGCCACGCGGCCTCGAGCTCGAGCGCGGACGCGGGCGTTATGAGAGTCCCGGACGCGGGGGCGCCGCGCGAGAGCACCTTCTCGACCACTTGGCGCGCGCTCACCCCGCCCCCGGCGGAGTTGGGCTTCCCGCCGCGCGCGAGCACCTGTCCCTCTGCGTCGGCAATCGTGAGAACGTCCAGGCCGGCCGCGTCCATCCGGCCCGAGAGCGCGCGATGGAGCTCCCACGAGGCGCCGCGCGCCGCGGCGGCGGCCACCGCGTCGTCGCTCGCGACTCTCTCCACCTGGTCCTCGATCTCGTCGAGGCGGTATTCGTACACGAGGTAGGCCGTGTTCAGGTCCTTCTCGACGCCGCGCTGGACCTGTGTGACGAGGCCGTCACCGAAGAGGCGCGTGCCGACGACCGTCGACACCACGCCCATCGCGATCACGACGATCACGATGCTCGCGGCTACTCTTGTCTTGAGCGAAAAGGTCATCTCGGGGTTACCACTCGCCGGTTTCCAGGAATTCGTGCATCGCCCTGGCGGCCTTCTTGCCGGCGCCCATGGCGAGGATGACGGTCGCGGCGCCCGTGACAATGTCTCCGCCCGCGAAGACACCCCGGAGGTTCGTCTTTCCGGTCTCTTCGTCGGCGACGATGTTGCCCCACTTGTTGAGTTCGAGGTCGGGCGTCGCGGTCGTGAGGAGGGGGTTGGGGCCCTGGCCGATGGCCGGCACGACGACGTCGACATCGATCGTGTACTCGGATCCATCGATCGGGATCGGCCTCCGGCGGCCGGAGTCGTCCGGCTCACCGAGCTTCATCTTGATGACTTCGAGCTTGCTCACCCAGCCGTTCTCGTCGCCGATGATGCGCGTCGGGTTCCTGAGCGTCATGAGCTCGATGCTCTCCTCGACCGCGTTCTCAATCTCCTCGTCCCTCGCCGGCATCTCCTTCTCGGAGCGGCGGTAGACGATGTAAACGTTCTCGGCCCCGAGCCTCTTCGCGCAGCGCGCGGAGTCCATGGCGACGTTGCCGCCGCCCACGACGGCGACGCTGTTGCCGACACGAATGGGCGTGTCGTACTCGGGGAAGAGGTACGCCTTCATGAGGTTCGTGCGCGTCAGGAACTCATTCGCGGAGTAGACGCCGTTCAGGTTCTCTCCCGGAATGCCGAGGAAGTAGGGGAGGCCCGCGCCCGTGGCGACGAAGATCGCCTCGTAGCCGTCCTCCTTGAGCGAGTCGAGCGTTCCGAGCTGCCCGACGACGTGGCTGGTCCGGAACTCGACCCCGAGCTTCATCACGTAGTCACACTCGATTTGGACGACCGACTTCGGGAGCCTGAACTCCGGGATGCCGTAGACGAGCACGCCGCCCGCCTTGTGGAGCGCCTCGAAGATCGTGACCTCGTGCCCGAGCTTTGCGAGCTCTCCGGCGACCGTGAGTCCTGCCGGGCCTGCACCGACGACGGCGACCTTGTGTCCGGTCGGTGGTGGGATGGGCGGAGCGCGGACCTCGCCCTGCTCGAGCTCGTAGTCTGCGGCGAACCGCTCGAGCCGGCCGATCGCCACGGGCTCGCCCTTCTTTGAGAGGACGCACTCGATCTCGCACTGTTCTTCCTGCGGGCACACCCTTCCGCAGATGCCCGGGAGGCTGTTCTTTTCCTTGATCTTCCGGACGGCCCCCAGGAAGTCACCCTGCTGCAGCAGCTTGATGAATGAGGGGATGTCGATCTCGACGGGGCATCCGGCTACGCACGGTGCCTTCTTGCACTGGAGGCATCGGAGCGCCTCCTGCTGAGCCATCTCGCGCGTGTAGCCGAGGGCGACCTCGGAGAAATTGTGCGTTCTCGCCCGGTGGTCCTGCTTGGGCATCGGGATCCTGTGCTGCGCCTTCTCTATCTCTTCGGTCTCGGCGGCGAGCAGGCACTCGTGATGCCAGAGGGCACGGTATTCCTCTCTCTCGTACATCCCCTGACGGCGCATCAGCTCCTCGAAATCGACCAGGTGGGCGTCGAACTCGGGACCGTCAACGCACGCGAACTTCGTTTCTCCTCCGACGTCTACGCGACAGCACCCGCACATGCCCGTCCCGTCGATCATGACGGAGTTCAGCGACGCGATGGTCGGCGTGCCCTTGTCTCTCGTCGCGTCGGCGACGGCGCGCATCATAACGACCGGGCCTATGGCAACGACGCGAGCGATGTCCTCACCGCGCTCGTAGAGCGAGGCAAGGGCGTCGGTCACGAACCCCTTCATCCCGTAGCTCCCGTCGTCGGTCGTCACGATGAGCTCGTCGGAGATGGCGCCCATCTCATCCTCGAGAATGAGGAGGTCCTTCGTTCTCGCGCCGATGATCGAGATGAGCCTGTTCCCCTTCTCCTTCGAGGCACGTGCTATCGGATAGACCGGCGCGACGCCGATGCCGCCGCCTATGCAGACCATGGTCCCGAAGTCCTCGATCTCGCTCTTCCTTCCGAGCGGCCCCACGACGTCCATGAGCGCGTCGCCAACACCCAGCAGGGCGAGCTTGCGCGTCGATGCGCCCACAGACTGGAAGATGACCGTTATCGTGCCTGCCTCGGGGTCCGTGTCCGCCACCGTGAGAGGGATCCTCTCGGCGTAGTCGTTGGCCCTGAAGACCACGAACTGCCCCGGTCGAACCGCGCGCGAGATATCGGGGCAGCTCACCTTCCACAGCTTGACGTCGGAGGACAGGTCGCGCACCTCGACTATCTCGTTCCTGGTCGTCGTCGACCTGGCCGTCTTCTCGGTCACCGTGGCACTCCTGGCGTGTCGGGGGTTATGTTCCTGGGTCCTCGGGGGTCCGTTCCTGCTCCGACCTCTTGATGAGCCTGCCCACCCGCTCCACAAGTTCTTCCGGAGCAAGAGGTTTGTCGGCGAAGTCGTCGGTCTTCATCCAGTGACCGTCTGCCTCCATCGAGAAGCGAAAGCCCGTGGCTTCACCCACGGCCGTGAGCATGAGGATCGGTATCGTCCTGAAGACCGGGTGCACCTTGAGTTTCTTGGCCAGCGTGAACCCGCTGTCGTGCCGCTCCATCATGAGGTCGAGCACGATGACGTCCGGCTGGCCGTACTCCACCTTCGTGAAGCCCTCGTCGGCGTTGTAGGCGGCCTCCACCTCGTAACCCGCCGCCTTGAGCGTCGTGCCGTTGAGCTTCTGGAAGTCCGGATTGTCATCGATGATCAGGACCTTCTTCTTGTCCGCCACTCTTCGGTCTCCCGTTCCTGCCCTAGCCCGTCAGTTCCTCGATCTTCTCGAACAGTTTCTCCGGACTCGCCGCCTTGTCGAGGAACGCGTCGGCGTGCATGAGCTCTCGCTCCTCGTCGTTCTTGGGGTGGAAGTCCATGCCCGTCTCCTCGCCGATCGCGGTCATGAGGATGATCGGCAGGTTGGGGTATTCTCGCTTGATGTCCCTGCTCACGTTGAACCCGGAGTCGAAGTGCTCCATCATGACGTCGAGAACGACGATGTGGGGCTCCGTTGCCTTGAGCGTGTCCAGTGCTTCGCTCGCACTGTACGCCGCCGAGACCTCGAGACCCTTGTTCCTGAGAAACATGGAGTAGAGCTTCACGAACTCCTTGTCATCGTCCACGATCAGGACACGCTTCCCGGCCACCGCTCCCTCCTGCTAGTGATTGGCTATTTTCTTCAGGATCTCCAGCAACAGCCCCTCGTTCTCGACCGGGTC
>JAUWRQ010000218.1 GCA_030610515.1 Candidatus Eiseniibacteriota bacterium
GTCCCTCTTCTTCGCGGAGAATACGCGCCGGACGGCCGTGGGGTTCAGTGCGTCCGCGGCGAGCGCGTAGTACGTGGTCGTGGGGATGACGGCCAAGTCGCCGCTCTTGAGCGCGAGAGCCACGGGCCTCAAGAGGTCCCGCATGCTTTCTTCGCTTCTAGCGGTGAGGTCTATCTCTCTCATGGTGTGCTGCAGCCGGCGCGCGGGAGAAACACGTGGGCGGTCCGCCCCCGGCGCGGTGGGATGCCCTAGGTCTCCTGCCGGGACAGAGCCCGGTAACCGATGTCGGTGCGGTGCCGCTCGCCCTCGAACGTGATGGCGTCGACGGCGCGGTACGCACGTCCCAGCGCGTCCGCCAGACTTCCGTTCCGTCCCATCACGCCGAGAACCCGTCCGCCGGCCGTCACCATCGATCCGTCAACCAGATCGGTCCCGGCGTGAAAGACGGTGACGCCCTCCATCGCCTCGGCGTCCGACAGACCGTGGATGACCTTGCCCCTCGCGTACTTGCCGGGGTATCCGCCGGAGGCCATGACGACGCAGGCCGCGTGTCCGGGGCTCACCCCGACGGACGAGGGATCGAGCTCTCCGTTGACAACGGAGAGCATGATGGCGGCGAGGTCTCCGTTCAGGAGCGGAAGCGTGACCTGCGCCTCGGGGTCACCGAAGCGGCAGTTGTACTCGATGACCTTGGGACCGTCGGTCGTGATCATGAGCCCGACGTACAGCACACCGCGGTAGGTCAGTCCGTGAATGGAGGAGAACGCCTCGATCGTCGGCGCGATGATCTCGTCGGTGACGGCATTCAGGATCTCAGGCGTCACGACGGGAGTCGGGGCGTAGGCGCCCATGCCTCCCGTGTTGGGTCCGCCGTCGGCGTCGAGAGCACGCTTGTGGTCCTGCGACGGCACGAGAAGCCCAAAGCGCTGTCCGTCCGTGAACGCGAGAATGGAGGCTTCCTCCCCCTCGAGGTACTCTTCCACGACGACCATCTCTCCTGATCCCCCGAACCTCCGATTCACCATCGCGTCGTCGATGGCCGCGACCGCCTCTCTCTCGTCGCGAGCCACGACCACGCCCTTCCCGGCGGCCAGTCCGTCGGCCTTGATCACGACGGGGTATCCCATGTCGCGGGCGAAGGACACGGCCTCGTCGCGGTCGGTCGTTGCGACGGCCGCCGCGGTGGGAATGCCGGCCTTGAGCATGAGGTCCTTCGCGAACCACTTACTGCCCTCTAGCGCCGCGCAGGCGCGCGTGGGGCCGAACGCGGCCAGGCCTCTCTGCTCGAAGAGGTCGACGACCCCGAGCGTCAACGGGACCTCGGGACCGACGACGGTCAGGTCACACTCCTGGTCCTCCGCGAGACGCGCGAGACCCTCGATGTCGTGAGCCGGCACGGGGTACGTGCGTGTGAAGCGGGCCATCCCCGCGTTACCGGGCGCGGCGATGATCTCTCTCACGAGCGGACTGCGCGCTAGCTTCCAAGCGAGCGCGTGCTCCCGTCCTCCGCCTCCTACGACGAGGACCTTCATGGTGCCTCCTGGTTGCCTTTCCTCGCACACGATCCCCGCGCCGGTAGGATACACCAAGCCCCGCATCCGGGCAAGCCCGCACGGCCACCAAGACGAGGGGGCCGCGCCTGTCTCGGCGCGGCCCCCTCACGGGCCTGGACATCTCCTGTTTCCGAGCAGAAAGGCCTCGTTCGAGAACCGTCCCGCGTCGACCGCCTTGTCTAGTCCCCCGTCAGCGGTTCGCCCAGGTAGCGCGTCTGACGGTCCCGAACCTCCGAGCCCGTGAGCACCATGCCGGGGCCTTCGCCAAACGGGTTGAACGAGTCCGGAGCGAGCGTATCGGCCGCAGCCCTCACCCCCGGCTGTGCTCCTCCGGTCTCCACCAGGAGCGTGCTTCGAGGCGACACCGCGGGGGCCTCGGCGAACGAGCCGCCGACGGAGAGGGACGGAGCCTGTCCGCCGATCGGAGCCGGCTGCCTGAGCGCACCGACGCCGATCCACATGCCCACGGCGAAGAACGCGACCGCCACCACGGCCGGAGCCAGTCTCGGCACGAGACGAGCCCAGCGGTCGTCACCGCCCAGCCACCCGCCGCGGATCCTCTCGCGGAGCCTCGCACTGAACCTCGTCCAGTAGAAGGACGAAGGCTCGACGTATCCGTCATCGCGGAGCAGGAGTTTCATTCTCTCGAGGAACGCGAGTTCCTCCGCACACGCCTCACACGATTCGATGTGCTCGCTCACCGCCGCGTGTTCGCCCGCGTTCAGCTCTCCGTCCGCGTACTCGACTAGCAGCTTCTCAACTTGGTCGCAGCGCATGGTTTAGACAAGGTCTCCCAGTAGTTTCCTAAGCTTCCTGATCGCGTGGAAGTAGTTGGCCTTGGACGTTCCCTCGGAACAGCCGACGATCTCCGCGATCTCCCTGTGACTGAGTTCCTCATAGAACTTGAGCGTGAATACCGCCCTCTGCTTCTCCGGCAGTGTGCTCACCGCCTCGCCGATCCTCCGTGCGATCTCGGAGCCCATTGCGGCTCTCGCAGGATTGGATCTGGGACTCTCGTCCCTCCTTATCATATCTCCCAGCGAAACCATCCGCCGGAACTTGTCACGCTTGAGTTTGTTGAGGGCGATGTTGACGGTGATGCGGTAGATCCACGTGTAGAGACTCGAGCGCCTTTCAAAGCGCTGGATGTTCCTGTAGACTTTGATGAATGCTTCTTGCGCCGCATCCTCGGCATCCTCGTCGTCACGCAGAATCCGCCAGGCCACGCGGTAGACGCGCTCCCTGTACTCCTCCACGAGCTCCTCGAAGGCCAGCTCGTCGCCGGCCTGAAGCCTCTCGACGAAATCCGGGGAACTCGCGCCCCCGTGCTCGGCTCTCGATTCGCTCATATCATGTGACACGGGCGGCCCCTCGGGGGTTGACCCGGCTCCGTGTAAGTTGAACGTCGCTCATTCGCGCACCTGTGGGCCCGCACGGGCCTCCTTCCGGCGCTCGTTCGCGAAAGCTCCACGCTATGACAAATGCGAGTGAGCTGTCAACGGTGGCTTTGGAGCAGCGGCGCCTGGGATGGAAGAGCGCCGTCAGACTGGGCTGGAAGAGCGCCGGCAGAACCGGCCCTCACTAGAAGGCCGGGCGGGAGCACTCCCCCACCCGGCCTTCGAACCGCCTCTTGAGCTGCGCACGCTCGCCACGTTGGGCGAGCAGTCGCCATCTACCTGTTCGGACTGTATCTGGCCTTCAGGCGACCCCAGGAAATCTCGGCCTGGCGACCCTCCGGGGTCGACGTGACCGGCTCGCACCAATCCCACAGGTCGACGAACTCCATCGGGCCCGCGCGGAATGTCATGCATCCGTTCACGTCGTCGAGCGTGAGCGTCCTGTCGGGGAACGTGTCACACTCGTAGTAGCCGCCCGTCGTGTCCGACGTGGCGCAGAAGTACTTGTAGCTGAGGAACTTGTACGTCCCGGTCGGGAACGTGACGAGTGCACTGTAGATGCCGTCGCCGGACGCGAGGTCACCGCCGGTTCCGTCATCCACAAGCTCGACACCGGTCGACCAGTCGAGCGGAAGCTCGCTGCCTCTGAGGAAGAGACCCTGATCACACGCCGGCGCGTTGGCACCCTGGAAGCGGACGCCGACGTCACACTGGATGTTGTCGAC
>JAUWRQ010000072.1 GCA_030610515.1 Candidatus Eiseniibacteriota bacterium
GAACAGAACCACGTGCCCGTCGATCTCGGCCCCGATCACGTCGTCCGAGTCGATGAGACTGCACTCGGGCATCGACGTCTCGCTCGCGTCCGTCACGTACAGGACGTGAAGGAAGAGATGCTCGGTCTTGTCCGCCTGCGGCGACACCTCGATCCTCCAGGCGCCCGCGTCGTCCACGGCCGGCTGCGTCGGCGTGTAGTTGACGCCGTTCACCTCGAATTCGTGACCCGGACCGCCGACAGTCACTACTTCGAACGGATCGGGCAGCAGGGTCTTCACGAATAGCTTCGACCCACCCTCCTGAATGATCGTCGTGTCACCCGACACCTGCGGCTGCCCGAGCGAATGCAGGAGCCAGCGCTTCTTGAACGACGCCGAGGTGGCGGTCACGCGGTCGAGCACGACGAACACGTCCGGCTTCAGATAGACAACCTCACGAGTGAAAAGAGAGAGCTTCGACGATGAATACGCGGCCGTCGCGTCTCCCTTGGCGTACGTGAACGTGTCGGCGTCCTCGAACGCCACCATGTGCCCACGATAGCTCTCCTGCGACGTGCCCTCGCCGCAGTAGCGCGGGAAGCTCACGTGCATCGGCCTGCGCTGGCCGCCGTCGTTCGCATAGCCGGCGAACGTGTCCTCGTTCGGGTCGTAGACCGTGACCGTGTTGTGGGCGACCGTCCTCGAGAAGTAGTTGTCGTGGTGGCTCGAAGCCGAGAAGTCGTAGGTGCCCGAATCGATCGCCAGGAGGTCGCTGCCTCGCGCTATCAGAATGTGGTTCTGGTGCGCGTGCGTGTGCGCGTCCGGGAACCGCTCGCAGCGGAAGACGGCGTAGACGTCGTCGCTCTGAGGCGAGATGTCCCAGCCGGAGCGCATGTAGACCGTGCCCACTCCTTCGAAGAACCAGGAGTCGGGAAGATCGTACGGCGACACCGGCGTCACCGTCGGATCCGTGGCCACGATGACCCGCCAGCGATCGAACGTGTTTACGTAGCCCTGTCCCTGGTTGACGATCTCCTGCGCGAGCCACTGGGCGCGACCGTCGCGATAGTGTTTGGCCGCGGTCAGGAGCGCCAATCTGAAAGACTGCGGGGCTATCGAGTGGTTGTGTGAGTCGCCCTGCCTCGACCCCACGTGCGTCGTGATCTCTCCGATGTACGCTTCGGCACCAGTCTCGTAGAGGTAGTAGGTCGAGAGGTTCTGGAAGTTCAGCGAATCCTCGAACGGGTCATCGTCCGTGGCCTCGCCCCACAACTCGAACCCGCGGCTCATGGCGAGGAACGAGTTGTAGCTGTAGTCCCCCTGGTACCACGATCCGTCGTACGCCAGCTCGTTGACGCAACACATGATCCTGTTGGGCCCGTACGTGTTGGAGTAGAAGGTGTCGCAGAGCGCCACGGCCGTCTGGTCGGCGATGCCCTCGCCATACAGGGCGAGGCCCGGGTAGATGAGCGTCGTGATCCTCGAGAAAAGCCCGTGGTAGCAGGAGATCATGTACCAGGTTTCGCTGTTCAGATACGAGTTGCCGCCCGAGGCGAGCGCCGATCCGAAGTACTGGCGTTCGGCGGGGGTCAGGTAATCGTAGCACCAGTCGAAGAAGAGCGCTGCGCCCCTGCACCACTCCGAACTACTGGTCATGCCCGCATTGATCATCGACTGCGCGATGGCCTTGGCCCGCGCGGCGTAGGCCGTGTCGTTGCTCATCAAGTACGTGAAGCTGTACGACGCAAGATACCACTCCCCGTACAGGGCGGACGGCGGAAGGGAGTCGTTCATGTGTGAGTCGCAGTACGATTTCATGTCCTGGTAGTCCTGCGCGAAGACCCCCTGACACTTGGCACGCAGCTCGGGAAGCTCGTTGGCTCGGAACAAGAGCCTCGGATGCCCGCTCACCACGTCGTACGCCGACGCCTGCGAGACGATCAGGACGAGCGTGAGGACGACCAGCGCTGTTCGCAGAACGTTGCTCTTCATGATGCCATGACCTCCTCGTGCCGGACCGACTTCGCTTCCCTCTCAAGAAGGATGCTCCTGTCGACCATCCCGGCCAGAACGAAGTACGAGCCTGCGATCGATCTGTGCAGGAACCGCTGACCGAAGATGTTGGCCAGCAAGAGGACAACGGTCGCCGCGACGAATCCCACGGCGAGTCCGCGAGTGAGAGGAGTCGTTGCCCTCCTCGTCAGTTCAAGTCCGCTTCGAGTGCACGCGACGAGCAGCCACGCCAGCGCCGCGATACCGATGAGTCCCATGTCGCAAAGCGTCTCGAAGTAGAGGCTGTGCGCCGAGAAGGGCGTGCCGATCCTGCCGAGTGTCAGTCTCGGCACCGAGCCGAAGCCGAATCCGAAGATCGGCCGCGACGCCACTTCCGAGAGCACGATGCCCCAGATTTCGATCCTCACGGCCGCGGACGGATCGAGCTTGTCGGTGACGTCGCCCGTGATCTGAGCCTGGGCCGATTCCACCTCCGTCTCGAGGACCCTGTCCTTGACGAACCCAGGCGCCCACAGCGGTGACGCCAGGAGAACGAAAAGGAAGACGATGAAGGCCTTCCTGCTCATGAGGAACGTGACGGCTGAGAGCCCGCCGGCGAACCCCACGTATCCGCCTCGTGACTTCGGGAGAAGGACGGCGATCGATGCGAGGCCCGCTGCGACCCACAGAACCAGTCGTTGTGCCCTGTTGAACGCCTTCGACGTGAAGACGAAGGCCGCGAGGGCAGTCGCGCACATGCCGACGTATGCCGCGAAGTCGTTGGGGTTCATCCCTCCACCGATGCGCCGCACGTCGGGCGTCGTAGCGAACTGGCGGAACGCGATCATGGCCGCGATCCCTGTGCTCACGGCGAAGGTCCCGATGATGCTGCGGATCCTGCCGTAGTCCTTGATGGAACCCACGGCGACGAAGTAGATGGCGAGCGCCGGAACGCGCTGCCAGACCCTGAGGAGGAGCTCGGTGGCTCCGTAGCTCGTACCCTCGGGCGGGAAGAGGATCGTCCTGATCACAGACGCGAACATGACCACGATGTAGAATCCGAGGGCCGGCGCGATCCTCGTGCGCGGCATCAGGCGCTCGCGGCTCATGAACCATGGACCGATCCAGCCCAGGAGCGCGACGATGAAGAGCAGGTTCACGCCGTTCAGGCCGGGGATGCCCGTGACGGGAAGCCACGCGGCGATCGGCATCGCCAGGAGCCACAGGTGCAGGGCCAGCTTCGGCCGGAACACGGTGAACACGAGAAACGAGACGCCGAGGAGCATCTTCACGATTCGATGCGGCGCCTGTGCATACCCATAGTTCAAGCGCGTGATGGCTAGGGCGAGCACGAGTGCCACGATGCCGCCCAGGACATAGGGTATCCACGCGTAGTTGTACTGCGGAACCTCGCCGTGAGGGGGACCCGGAGGCGCCGCGTACACGCGCTTCTGCGAATCGCGCTCGGGCATCAGGGTATCTCCCGGACGGACGAATCGACCGCGACGGCGGTCTCGGCGTCGCGGTCGATCTCCGCATCACCCACCGCTCCCGCATCGCCCGAGCCTCGTGCGCGGCCGCCGAGCTCGAACACCTCGATGACGGGATTGTGGAACGACCGTCCGTCTCCCCTATCGATCGGGGGCGTCCGGACTTCCGCCACGAACCTCTCGCGCAGAACGCCGTTCTCCTCCAGCCAGTCGCGGAACGCGCTCGCGCCTTCGACCCCCGGAGCCTCCGCCCCATCCATCGCTCTCCACGGGGCGGCCTTGCTGCTCAGGACCACGAACGCCACGTCCAGACGCTCGAAAGCAGCGACGAGCCCGGGCGTGTCCTCGGATGGATCGGGCAGGCGGTAGGGCTTCGGACCGAATCCGATACCGTGCAGGGCGTACTGCGGCGCGCGCGCCCGTCCGATCTCGAGCTTGAGCTCGTTCAAGAGCTTCTTGGGCGCTTTCCAGGAACCCACCAACGTCGAATCGAGTTCGACGAGGTCCTTCAGCTGTCTCTCGCATCTGTTCAGAATCGGACCGTAGTCCTCGACCGCGACCACGGACCCAGGATGAACGTTGGCCTCGACCCACCGTGCAGCCTGGGTCCGCGTGTCTATCGCCGCGAGCGCCGTCCCGAACCTTACCGAGGGCACGACGGCCAGAACCGCGACGACGACTGCGAGCGCGGTCGCCGTTGCCCGGCCCGTGATCGTGAACGGCCGGGCGAGCGTCCTGCCGAGTCCGTCCACGCCCACGGCGGCCAGCAGGGCGACCGCGGGCAACGCCGGCGTGAGGTACGTCGACCTCTTGACGGTAATCAGGATCATGACGAGAAACACCGCGGCCGCGCAGGCGGCTATGACGGACACCCTCTGCCCGGCGGACCGCCGCGAGGCGCTTCGGCGCCGCAGAACCGCCCCGAGAACGGCGAGAACGAAGATCGGGTAGCCGATTCCGCGGGCCACGCTCTTCCCGAAGATCTCGCGGAGCCCGGACGCGAACGACGCGGGCCCCTGACCCACACCCGCGCTGCTCACCATCGTAAGCTGCGTAGAGACATCTCTCGCGAACTCGGAAAACGACAGAACGCTGTACGGAGTCCCGACGACAAAGCCTGCAATGCACGCGACCGCGGCGCCGACCAGCGACACGACCGGCACCCTTCGCGACGAAACGAGATGTGCGTAGGCGGCCAACGTGCCTGCGACCGCGATGACGCCCGGGTACTTGACCGAGGCTGCGAGCCCCGCGAGGAGACCGGACAGGACCAGGTCCGCGACGCGCGCAGAGTCCAGGGCCCGCACTGCCGCGAGCAGAGAGAGCGCCACGAGGAGCGTCGCGACGACGTCGGGCGTCGCGTAGTGCGAATCCCGAACGTGGAGGTAGACGACGGCCAAGAGAAGCGCAGCAACAAGCCCGACGAACGCGCCGAACGCCCTCCGACCTATCCTGTACGTGACCCAGACCGTCACGACACCCGCGAGCGCCGAGACCCAGCGGCCCATCAGCCAGAAGGGCGAGAGGTCGGTGAGGTAGCCACGCAGGAGGTCGACGGGAGCCCCGAACGCGCCTACCACCTTCCCGAGCACGTAGTACGCGCCGTAGACGCCGTGCATCACGTACATGAGAAGCGACGGCCACCTGAACCAGTGAGGGTTCAGATCACCGCTGCCGAAGGCGAGCGCGTGGAAGAGGATAGACCCCTCGTCGGGGTGATACGGATGCGGGAGACCCCAATCGAGACCACGTGAGCGCAGCCAGACTGCCACAGCCAGGATCACGATCAGGATGAGGATCTCCGTCCGCCGCTTCACCAGGTTAACTCCGGGATATGACGAGCACGCCAGCGATGATGATCACAAGACCGACGACGCGCATCGCCGAGATCTGCTCTCCGAGAAAGAGCCACGACGCGAGAAAGACGAGCACGTACGCCAGGCTCACCATCGGATACGCGAGACTCAGGTCGACGTTCGAAACGACGGCTATCCAGAGGACCGCGCTCACCGCGTAACACACAAACCCCAGGAAGACCTGCGGGACCTTGAGGATCGGGACGAGCTGTCCCCAAACGCTCGCGGCCGAGACCTCACCGTAGATCTTCATGCCCATCTTCATGATGACCTGGCCCACTGCCCCCAGTAGGACGGCCAGCAGGATGAGCGGAATCCCCTTCATGAACGTCCCCCCTCAGAGAGCCGTATCGGCGCGTCGGGTCGCAACCTCGCCCCGCCGACCGCCGGTCCTAGCGTGTATCGCGCGCCTCCCGGCGGAAATGAGTCGCACGTATCTCGCTATGGTCTTCGTGATGTTCATCTTGCTCGCGCCGCCCTTCCTGTCGTACCGGAGCACGAGAGGAACCTCGGCGACGCGCGACGGCAGGTACGCCATCTTGACGAGTATCTCGGCGGACGCAACGAATCCGCGCTCCGCGATGAGCTCGTCGCCGTAGATCTCGAACGCGCGAGCGAGCGCCTCGCCTCTGTAGGCCCGATAACCGCACGAGTAGTCCCGCGCGCCGCGGACAGGCAGGAACGTCCTCATCGTCAGGCTCGCGCCCCTGGAGAGGAAGCTCCGGAGCGGCGACAGGCCGACCTCCCGACCTCCGGGCGCGTATCTCGACGCGATAACGACGTCGTTCCCCTCTTCGAGCTTCTCCAGCATCGAGGCCATGGCCTCCGGGTCGTGCGTGTTGTCCGCGTCCATCCCGACCAGCACTCCGCCGCCCTCGAGCATCTCGTTCGCTCTCGTGAACCCGGTCAGGAGCGCCTGTCCGAGTCCCCTATTCGTC
>JAUWRQ010000104.1 GCA_030610515.1 Candidatus Eiseniibacteriota bacterium
CGAGTCTCAGGACCTCTCGGGACACCGAGGACAGCCCGAGCGCCAGAGGGACGGCGATCAAGATCAGATAGCGAAGGGTCTGCTCGGTGTACTTCCTTGCCCCCGCCCGGTCACCCGAGTCCCACAGCCTGGAGATCACGGGGAAGACGACCACAAGGAGCGGAACGGCGACCAGCGTCACGATGGCGGAGACGGAGTACGCGGCCGAGTACTCGCCGACCCGCGCGCTGCCCCAGTGATAACCAATGATGTAGCGGTCACTCAGGTGGATTGCCCAGAGCAGAACCTGCTGCGGCATGAGAGGAAGACTGTATGCCAGGAACGTGCGGACCTCGTTGAGCTTCGGACGCGCCGCACCTATCCGCCTCCCCGCGAAGAGGAGCGACCCCGCCGCCGAAGCGGTCCTGGCCGCGAGTAGCGCGATGATGGCTCCCGTGAGCCCGTGGCCGAACGCAACGGCGAGCACGACGAGCAGAAGCTCGCCGTACTCCGTGACGATGGTGAGAAGGTTGTAGATGCCGAACCGTGACCGACCGCGGAACAGCGCCTTCGCGACACCTGCGCCGGTCGTCCCGACCGCGGCCAGGGCCGCGAGCCTGACGAGCGACGAGAGCGAGGGAACCCGCAGCACGCTCGCGGCCAGAGGCCCGGACGACGCGAACAGCGCCAGGGCCAGCACGACCGACGCGAGGATCGCCGGGATCGCGGTCCCCGTGACTACACGACCGGCCTCGCGCGTGCCCTCCCGCCTGTCGGCCACGAAGCGTGTCGACGCGCTCGAGAGCGCGCCCGCGATCGCAGCGAGAAGGCCGACGGCCGCGACCAGCTGCGTCCACACACCGTAGTCCGCCGCACCGAGCAACCTCGCAAGGACCGGAAGGAGTATGAGCTGCCTGAGACGTACGGCCGCGGTACCGACCCCCGTCACCGCGATGTCGCGTACGTACTTCCGCGACTCGTTCACATTCGTCTCCGGCGCCGCCCGGCGAACGCCCTGCGAGGTGCGTCGGCTCGCGGCTCTCAGTCCTCCCGACGACTACGTCGAGCGTTCGCCCACGAACGCGAGCACTGTCGTCGCAACGTGCTCTCTCTCTTCCTCCGTTAGGTAGGAGAAGATGGGAATCGAGATCGTCTCCCTCGAAGCTCTCTCGGCGTCCGGGAAGTCGCCCTCCGCGTGGCCCAGCGATTCGACGCACCTTTGCATATGAAGCGGGAGCGGGTAGTAGATGGCGCATCCGATCCCGACCTCCCGCAGGTGCTTGAGCAACTCGTCGCGCCTGGGAACGCGGACAATATACTGATTGTAGATGTGCCGATTCCAATCCTCGCAGTGGGGAGCGACGACCGGGGTCCCTTCGAATCGCTCTTCGTAGTAGGCGGCGTTCCCCGCGCGCCCGTCGCTCCACACCTCCAGGTGCCGAAGCTTAACGGCGAGAACCGCGGCCTGCAGAGCGTCGAGCCGGCTGTTCGTGCCCACGGTCCAGTGATGATACATCTGCGTCTGGCCGTGCTCTCTCAGGCTCACGAGGAGATCGGCAGCCTTGGAGCTGTCGGTGGCGATCATGCCCCCGTCGCCGTAGCCACCCAGGTTCTTGCTCGGGAAGAAGCTGAAGCAGCCGAAGTCGCCCAGCGAGCCCGCCCTTCGCCCGCGGTAGGCCGCGCCGATCGCCTGCGCGGCGTCCTCTATGACCTGTATCCCGCGCGTCGAGGCGATCTCGTTGATCGCGTCCATGTCGGCGCACTGCCCGTACAGGTGAACGGGCATGATGACCTTCGTGCGTTCCGTCAGAGCCGGTTCGATTTTCGAGGGATCGATGTTGTAGGTGCTGGGATCGATATCAACGAAGACTGGCTTCGCCCCGACCCGAACGATGGCGCCCGCAGTCGCGAAGAACGAGTACGGGGTCGTCACGACCTCGTCGTCCCGTCCCACGCCCGCGGCCATGAGCGCCAGAATGAGCGCGTCGGTCCCTGACGCCACGCCGACCGCCCTCTTCGTCCCGCTGTATGTCGCCACCGACTCTTCGAACGCCGCCACCTTCGGTCCCAGCTTGAAGACCTGCGATTCGACGACCTCGGCGATCGCAGCGTCTATCTCGCCCTTGACGTCCTGATACTGCCTCTTGAGGTCGAGCAACGGCACTTTCATGGATGTTCGACTCCCCTTCTGTTGCGTGTCCCATGTGATCGCGCCTGGCTACATGTTCCTCGCACCGGCTTCGTCCAGCACCGACACGATGCGCTCCGCGGCGTGGCCGTCCCACAGCTCCGGGATCTCGCCCGCGCCTCGTGGTTCATCCGCGAGAACGTCTCTCGCGGCCTGCACGATCGCGTCCCGGCTCGTGCCCGCGACGCGATTGGTTCCCTTCGTCACCGTCACCGGCCTCTCAGTGTTCGGACGAAGCGTGATGCACGGAACTCCCAACACCGTGGTTTCCTCCTGAACTCCGCCAGAGTCCGTCATGACGAAGCGCGCCCGGGACTCGAGCTCGACGAAGTCGAGGTACCCGAGCGGTTGTATCATCTTGAGTCCGTCTATGTTGTTCGCCTGGCCCCCCAGACCCAGCGACTGGATCATTCTCATACTCCTGGGATGGACCGGGTACACCACACGGATGTCCTTCTGAATCTCCCCGATCGCTTCCAGAATCCCCCCGAAGGCCGGACCGGTATCGACGTTTCTCGGCCGGTGCAACGTGAGCAGCGCGTATCCCCCGGTTTCGAGCTCAAGCGCGTCGACGATCCTCGACGTGCTGTGCGCCTTGTCGAGGAAGCGCAGGAGGGTGTCGACCATGACGTTCCCGACGAAGTGGATGTTCTCGTCGGGCTTCCCCTCCCTCTTGAGGTTCTCCACGGCGTCCGGCGAAGGCGCGAAGAGGAATTCCGACAGGACGTCCGTGACGACCCTGTTGATCTCCTCCGGCATCTCTCGATCGAAGCTCCGGAGGCCCGCCTCGACATGCGCGACGGGGAGGCCGCACTTGACCGCAGTGAGCGCGCACGCAACGGTCGAGTTGACGTCTCCGACCACGACCACCAGGTCAACGGGCGCGTCGTGGAGGAACTTGTCGAACCGCTCCATGATCCTGGACGTCTGGATCACGTGCGATGCTGAGCCCACGCCGAGATTGTGATCGGGCTCGCGGATCTCGAGGTCACGGAAGAAGACGTGGGACATCAGGTCGTCGTAATGCTGTCCCGTGTGAACCACGATGGGCTCACAGACACCCGTCTTCTCCATCGCGTTGACCAGCGGCGCGATCTTGACGAAGTTCGGCCGGGCTCCAGCGACAACTGCGACCTTCATGTTGCGAGCCCTCCAACCGCACGGCGACGTGTGGGCGTTACCCGGACCCCAAGTTGTTGTCCGCCGGTGTGCAACAGGTGTGACTACGACCGTCGCTTCTCTCGTCCGTAGTAGCGGTCGTAGTAGCGCCGGTAGTACCCGCCGTAGCCTCCCTCCCTCGCCACTTCGTTGAGCACCGCGCCGATGATCACGGCTCGCACGTTCTCGAGAAGCATCTTGCACCTCAAGAGCGCTTTCCGGCTGGTTATCCCTGCGCGGACCACGACCATGGTCGCTTCGGTCTTGGAGGCGACGATCGCCGCGTCGGTGACGAGCAATACCGGCGGCAGGTCAAAGAGAGAGGATTCGAAACGCTCGGACAGCTCCCGAACGACATCGGCCATCGCGTACGAACCCAGGAGCTCGGATGGATTCAGGGGCGGCGCGCCGCTGCTCAGCAGACAAAGATTGGGGATCTCCGTCTCCTGGATGGCGTCGCCCAGCGACAACTGACCTTGGAGGACATCCGACAACCCCGGCTCCAAGGGAAGATGGAGGATCGAGTGCAGCGCGGGCCTTCTGAGATCGCTGTCGATGAGCACGACGCGCGTGCCCTGTTGAGCCATCGTGATGGCGAGATTGACCGCTGTCGTCGACTTGCCCTCGCCGGGGCCGGCGCTCGAGAGGGCCAGCGACCTGGGCGGACCGTGCTCGCCAGTGTAACCGATGTTCGTACGAAGCGTTCTGTAGGACTCGGACACTGGCGACCGCGGGTCCTGGCGAGTGATGAGATGCCTCTCGACTCTGCTGGCGACCACGAGCGCCGACGCGCGGCGCGAGTCCGACCTCCGCCCGAAGCGCGGGATGACTCCCAGCACCCTGAGGTCGGCTGCTTCTTCGATCTCCTGGATCGAGCGGACGGGATCGGTCATGTGCTCACGAGCGAACGTGAGGGCGAGCCCGACGCCCAGTCCCAGGAGCGCCCCCGCAATGAGGTTCAGCCTCTTGTTCGGGCTCACCGGCACCAGCGGCTCGTCGGCCCTGTCGATGACGCGGACCTCTCCCACCTCTCGAGCCTCAGCGATCCTCGCCTCCTCGTACGTCTCGAGCAGCATCGTGTATGTGTTCTCGTTGACGCGCCTCGCCCGCTCGAGCCGCGCTAGTTGAAGCGTCGCGCTCGGAAGACCCGCCATCCTCTCAGAGTACGTCTCGACGATCTGCTCGAGCTCCTTCATGCTCGCGGCGCAGCTCTGGACCTCGACCTCGAGGACCAGGATCTGGTCGACCAGACCCTGGGAGTACGTGAGCGGGTCCTGTGTCGACAGCCGGTGCCCGATCGCCGCCCTCGTTGTCTCGATCAGCCGCGACTTCGTCTCAGCGATGTCATTGCTCACCTCTATCATCTTCGGATGGTCGTCGGCGTAGCCGCTCGTCAGAAGCTGTGAGCGCGCCGCTTCGAGGCCGGCCAGGGCATCCCGGAGCTCCAGTATCACGGGGCTCGACACCTCCGCGATGTCCTCGGGCAGGGTGCTCATCTGCTTGCTCAACTCGGACCGAAGGTGATCGAGCCGCGCTTGGTTCATTCCGTAATCTGTCCGCGCCCTATTCAGCAGCGCCTCGAATCCGCTTATCTGCTCGACGAGAGCGACCGTCTCTTGTGGAAGCCCAACGACGTTCTGCCGTTCCTGATAGAACCTGAGGCTCTCCTCCGCCGCGTGGAGTCTCTCGCTCACAATATCGAGCTGCCCGTTGACGAACGCCTTGACCTCTCCGATCTCGCCGCGTGCGGCCGTGCGGCTGTACTCGACGTACTCGTCGAGATACGCGTTAGCGATGGCCATTGCCTCTCGCGGGCTTCCGGCAGAGGCTCTCAAGACGATGACGTCGGTGTCCTTCATCGGGTGAACTTCGAGGTTCCGCCTCAAGCGCGCCACCTGTCGCTCGGGCGTCTGCGTGCTCCCGTCTTGCTCCTCCAAGAGCGTCAACCCGCGTCTCTTTGGGGCGGGCTGGAACCTCTCGAGGACGCTCTCCGCCAGCGTCCTGCTCGCGAGTATCTCCACCTGGTTGTTGATGTTGGTGGCGCGCGGGCTCATCGAGCCGAGGGAGAGCGCGGGGAGCTCGCCGGCCGAGCCCGTCGACGTGACCATGATCGTCGCCTCGGCCTCATAGGTGGGGTCGGTGGCCAGCGAGAGCACGAGCGC
>JAUWRQ010000289.1 GCA_030610515.1 Candidatus Eiseniibacteriota bacterium
CGCGCTCGAACACCTCGAACGACTCTCCGTCCTTCCAGACGACGACCTCCGTGCCGGGCACGGCGTCACCGCTCGAATCGGTGACGTGAACGGTGAGCGAGTTGTCGCCCAGAGAGACGGTCGCGTCGTGCGTCACGAGGAACGATCCAGGAATCGCGGTTCTCATGTAGAGCTCTGGGTCTCCAACGATGTTGTAGATGTGGAAATGGAACTCGATTGGACCGCCGGGGTCGAGATCGAACGGGAAGTGCCTGTAGAGCTCCATCTTGCCGCGGAGGACTGCCTGCCCGAAGTGGCGAAGGTCTTCGAAGAGCGCGCCCTCGTAGAAGCCGACGCAGATGTAGTTGTTTTCCTTGGTGTGCGTGTTGGCGTAGCTCGGCGCGATGATCGCCGGCCCGCCCTTCAGGGCGCCGGGCGTACCTGCGCGAATCCACGCCTCCGCAAAGCACGGGTCGTGTGGCCAGCTGTCGAAGTTCCCGGTTCCGCACACGATGCTCGTCATGGGCGCCAGCATGTCGCCGTTGGTGAGCGAGTAAATGTCGCTGACGAGGAAGTGCGGGTACTCCCAGCCTTCGGCGTTGCCCCACCCTCTGTAGTTCACGAAGCTCACGCCGGCGTTGATGGAGTTGGCTATGGGAACGGGCGACGTTACGGGCTTGTAGAAGATCGTGTCGATCTGCGCGTAGCCGTGCCGCGTCAGCATCTCGCCGACCCTGAGAGAGGTCTGGCGCGGCGACGTGACGTGCGCGCCCCCGTAGTTGCCCGCGCACACGAGCGCCTTCTCGTACCACGCGTCGGTGAGCGCGTCGCCACGCTCGTACGAGATCGCCTTTAGCGAGGCGACCGTGACCTCGGCGGTCGTGTCGATCGACATCCTGCCTACGATGACCTCCGGGAAGTAGTCGCTCCCCTCGAGAAGCGAGTAGGGATGGTCGGTCGGGTCCTGCGGTCCACCCGCCGAGATGTACCAGCAAGGGAACGCCGGGCCGCCGGTCCAGGTGTCCCCAACGAGGAGCACGTAGTCCGGCGGGTTTTCCCACGTCTCGTAGGCGTTCTGGATGTAGTCCTTGATGTCCTGGTTCGTCGGAGAGGCGGCTATGTCGGAGAGCGTTACCAGAACGGTCTCGACCCCGCGCCTCGTCTTCCACTCGACAAGATCGGCGAGCTGGAGCTCGTAGCCGTCCTGCGTGATGATGAGATACGAGCCGCGGCGCACCTCGGCGCGCGGAAGCTCGTCGTAATTCAGGAGGAAGTTCTGGTAGAGGGGCTCGAACGCCTCAGAACGAAAGGCCCTCGTGACGGTCTTCTCGTTTTCCCCGTGCGCGGTGTAGCTGAGCCTCAGGTTCATCCGGCTGGTTGCGATGAGCTCCCCGGTCGACGGGTTCCATCGAAGCGGATAGACGCTCACCGGAACGACCCGCACGTCCCTCATGACGATCGGCTCGCCGACTGTCACCACCTCTGACGGGTAGAGCGCGTCCGCGGAATACACGGACGGATCCGCAAGCGCGGCGCGAGGAGCGGCGCCGTCCTCGGAGAACTCGTGGGCCGGAGCGACGGAGTAGCCGGTGAGCACCCTCTCGGCGACCGACGACACCTCGAGTTCCACGCCACCGCGGTCGGGTATCGCCACGAAGTAGGTGATCGCCGGAAGGTCCGGCTTCCCGGGCACGTTGACGCTCTGTGCGCCCGGAACGCGAAGGGCGACTCCGCCCTCGTGCGACTCCGCAGCCTCAGCGAAGAAACCGGGCACCTCGATTTCGAGAAGTGTGCTCGAAAGGTCGGACTGCACGACGCGGGCCACCACCTCAGGCGCCCCGGATTCCGTATCGATCGCCACCCACTCTCTGGCCGCGCCGCTCACGGCGCACGCGAGCAGGATGACTACGACAACTGATGTCCACCGTACCACGTCGCTGCTCCTCTCCCGTTGCTTCCCCCGAAGATGTCTGTCCTCGTTCTATTCCGGTCTGCGAGCAAGTGGCGCGAACCGCCGCGCTCGCTCTACTCCTCTTCCTCCACAACCACGAGACCCCAGTCCCGGTCGGCGACGTAGATGTACTCGCCTGCTACGAACAACGCGTTGGCGTACGGCGTCTCCAGATAGCCCGCTGGCCGCGGGTCGGTCGGGTCGGTCACATCGAACCCGCGCAGACCACCGGTGTGGTCGGCAATGAAGATCTTCCCATCGCTCACGAAGACGCCGTCCGACATTCCGTCCGTGTCGTGCGCCCCGACTACCTCGGGAGACGACGGATCCGAGATGTCGATGACCTGCAACCCCGCCCGCCAGTCCGCCACGTATGCGTAGTCTCCCTCAGCCGCCACCGCCCGCGCCTCCCCCGGCGTGTCGACGTGGCCCACTTCATGTGCGCTTCCGTAGTCGCTGACGTCGAAGATCGAGAGCCCGACCTCCTCCATCGCGAGCAGCGCCAGGTCACCGTGCAGGCAGATCCCTCGGGCGCTGCCTGTCGTGCTGCCGTGGTAGACCTCGTTCGGGAACCACGCGTCGTACCCGGCGAAGTACCGAAGCTCCCAGATCCTGAAATCGCCCTCCCCATCCGCCCCGAAGATGTGGTGCAGCTGGCCGGGCGTCGTCTCGACGACGGCCAGATCCCACGTCCGCGTCCCGGCCGCGTAGGATATCTCCTGCGGGTCGGTCGGGTCCGTGAGATCATATGCCACCGCGCCCAGGCTTCCGTCCGTTACGTAGCCGAAGCGGTCGATGGGAGCGTAGGCGCATCCCGTTCCCCTGAACACGGTAGGAGCCGTGCCAAGGTACGAAGGCTGCGACGGCGTGGACACGTCCAGTACCACGAGCCCGCCCTGACTGGCGGCCACGAGCGCCAGGTCCCCGTCGACGCACACATCCTCGGCGTAGCCCTCGACGGTGAACGTGGTCACCATGCGATAGCCGGCGGGCGCCTCGCCGTCGGGCGCAA
>JAUWRQ010000060.1 GCA_030610515.1 Candidatus Eiseniibacteriota bacterium
AGCTCGGGCCGAACGCCATCGACATATCGAAGGACGAGTTTCACGAGATGCTTCAGGGTAGGCGGGGTTCGGTCAAGTCGTTCCTCCTGAACCAGGAACGCATCGCAGGGATCGGGAACGCCTACTCCCACGACATCCTCTTCCTGGCGGGCCTCCATCCCGACAGAAAGCTCGACTCGCTATCGGAGGTGGAGGTCGACGGACTTTGGCAGGCCATCCGGGACGGACTCGTCCCGAGCCTCAGGAAGAGGGGCGCGTGGTACGAGCGTGACCTCAAGGGCAAGCGCGGCGGGTTCAAGATGAAGGATATCCTCGTGGGCTACCGCGAGGGGGAGCCGTGTCCCAACTGCAAGACGAAGATCGTGAAGCTCAAGACCGGGAGCACGTCGACCTTCGTCTGCCCGAAGTGCCAGCCCTTGAAGCCGAAGCGGAAGAAGAAGGCCGGTGGAACGAAGAAGCGAGCTACTGCTAAGTCTAGGAAGCCACCGAGCAAGCCGAAGTCCAAGAAGGTTGCGAAGACGAAGAAGGCGACGACGAAAAAGCGGGCTGCTGCGAACCCGAAGAAGAGCACGAAGAAACCCGCCCGCAAAAAGCCTGTGCGAAGGAAGAAATAGATGCTGGGACGCCACCGCAAAGAGACATCGCTCGGAGAAGAGCGTGACAGGCGCATCGTTTTCCACATCGACATGGACGCTTTCTTCGCGTCGGTCGAGGTGATGTGCAGGCCCAAGCTGAGAGGCAAGCCCGTCATCGTCTGTGGGAAGCCGACGACCAGGAGTGTTGCTGCTGCGGCGTCGTACGAAGCGCGGGAGTACGGGATCAGGTCGGGCATGCCGACGGTCGAGTGCTTCCGCCGCTGCCCGCACGTCATCGCCATCGAGGGCAATCCCGGCCAGTACATCTATGTCTCGATGGAGCTTCTTCGCATCTACAAGGAGTTCTCGACGATCGTCGAGCCGTACTCGATCGACGAGGCGTTCGTAGAGATGACAGGTACTGCGTGCAACTGGAAAAACTGTGAAGGGATAGCCTTAGAGATCAAGGACAGGATCGGGAAACGGTTCCCGGGCCTCACTGCGTCGATAGGCGTCGGCCCGAACAAGCTCGCGGCAAAGATGGTGGGTCATCTGGACAAGCCGGACGGCGTTTCGGTCATGCGCCCGGGCGAATTTCTGGAAGTATTCGGAGAGCGTCAGGTCACCGACATCTGGGGAGTGGGTGACAAGACGGCCATGGCGCTCTCCATTATGGGTGTCGAGACCATCCACGAGCTATCGGAGCACCCCGTCTCCATGCTTCGCAGGCGGTTCGGCATCATGGGAGAGATCCTCCACATGATGGCCGCCGGCCGCGACGACACCCCGGTGACGCCCTACTTCGAGGGGATGCCCGTAAAGTCTATGGGTCACGAGCACACCCTGCCCGCGGACACGTGGGACATTGCCGAGGCGGAGAAAGTGCTCCTGCGACTGTGCGACCAGGTCGCGCGTAGGATGCGTAAGAAGAGGTACCTCGGGGACGTCATCTCGCTGCGGCTCCGCTTCAGCGATTTCGATAGTGTCGGCAGACAGAGAAAGCTCCAGTTCTACACGGATGAGGAGCGCACGATCTACAAAGTCGCGCGGGAGCTCCTGCATCACCACTGGCGCCCGGGCCACGCGATCAGGCTCGTCGGGGTTAGCTGTTCGGGGCTCGTGAAGATCCCGGAGACCGTGCAGATCGACCTCTTCCGCCAGAAGGAGGAGGACTCGCACCGGAAACTCCTGGCGGCGGTCGACGCGATACGCGACAAGTTCGGAGAGCACGCGATAACGCGTGCGCGACTCATAAGCATCAACCGGAAGATGTGGGACGCGGGGCGGCGCGTGTCCGAGCCTAGGTTCCAGAAGATGTTGGTGGGAACGTCGGAGCGGCAGTACCACTCGATCATGGCGGGCTTCCACGACAACAAGGCGAACGTCGATACGGTGCCGCTGCCGCCGGGGCTATCGTCGAGCCCGTTCGAGATGCTCAGGCATCAGGACGTGGAGGACCGGCGGGTGGGTGGACACGAGTAGGTGAGACGCTGGGGGAACGCGGGGGGGAACGCGACCAGAAGTACGCCGGACGGAGCGTCGGAGGAACACGAGTAGATGAAACGCTGGAGTCGCGGACAGACATACGCGAGCGGTAGCGGCGGAGGGAGCCAGGGGGACCTCTTCCCGGAGCTTCCTTCGAAGAAGCGAGGTTCGATCGCAGACTCGGGCGGCGCGTACGACAGTGACCCGGTGCCTCCGAACGTACACGAGCTCGGGAAGCACGGCCGCATCCGCGTGGGCACGTCCGGCTACAGCTTTGCAGACTGGGTCGGTCCGTTCTATCCCGACGGGACGCCCCGGAACCGCATGCTCGACGAGTACGTGAGACACTTCGACGTCGTCGAGATCAACTCGAGCTATTACCGCATCCCCGACGAGCGGATGTTCGAACGCATGGAGCAGAAGACGCCGCCAGGGTTCGAGTTCGTGGTCAAGCTCTACAAGGGGATGACGCACGACATCGAGGACGATTCCTCGATGTACGGCGCGTTCGCGGACGCTGTGGCGCCCCTGAAGGAGACCGGGAAGTTCGGGGGGTACTTAGCGCAGTTCCCGTGGAAGTTCAAGAACACGCCCGCTGCCCGCGATCACCTCGGAGTCCTCCGTGAGAACTTCGGAAGCGACCCGCTCTTCGTAGAGTTCAGACACGATTCCTGGGTCAAGCCGGAGGTCTTCGACCTCCTTCAAGCGAGCGACATCGGATACTGCTCGGTTGATGAACCGAAACTCAAGGGGCTCGTCCCGCCGATAGCTCAGGCCACGACGGACACGGGATACGTCCGCTTCCACGGCAGGAACGCCGGGAACTGGTGGGGACGTGGAGGCGGAGACCGGTACGATTACGACTACAGCACTGGTGAGCTCTCCGAGTGGGCTCAGAAAATCCTGACGCTTGAGGAGAAGGTCAAGAAGGTCTACGCTTTCTTCAACAACTGCCACGCTGGTCACGCCGCACGGAACGCCGAGCTCATGATCGAGATGCTGGGGGAGGAGCTGGGCGAGCGCCGTTGACCTGAAGGTGCGTCTCGCGAGCACTCAGGGCTCCGGGGGGCGCCGGGAGGCTGGAGACGGGTGGCGGGCGGCGGGCATCGCACGACGAGCGCGCACGTCAGGGGAGAGCGTATGGGAGCTGTAGACCTCAACCTCCTCGGGTACTGCGGCATCTACTGCAGGCGCTGCGATATCTACGAGGCTGCGAGGGCGGGTGATACGGAAAAGCAGCAGGAGATCGCCGACTGGATCAACCAGCAGCACCACGCCGAATGCACTGCAGCTGAGATCCGCTGCGGCGGATGCAGGGGGCCGCTCGAGGAGCACTGGAGCGTGGGATGCAAAGTGCGCGTGTGCGCGTCGGAGCGCGTGATCGTGACTTGCGTCGAATGCGACGACTACGGCACCTGCGACACGCTGGAGACCTTCTACAAGGGCGGCGACTACGAATCCGCACGGAAGACGCTCGAGCGGATCAGGGAGGTCGGGCTCGAGCATTGGGTATCCGAGCAGCGGAGCTGATGGACGTCCGGCACGGGTGTCTGAGCACAGCGAGCGTCGGATCCCGGGCGGAGGCCGCGCTGGTGCGTTGCTCTCCGAAGACTAGTCTCTCCTCGTAGGTTCATCTATGACCATCACCGGTTTCCTCCAGAAGCTCCAGCACGACGGGAACTACCGCGGGCAGATCTCGCACGTCGAGACTATCGCTGCACGGGAAGCGGAGTACGGAACGCTACAAGAACCGCTGCCGGACGCGATCGCCCGCAGTCTCGCAGAGTCGGGCATCGAGCGGCTCTACTCCCACCAGGTTGAGGCGATCGACGCGATTCGTCGCGGACGCAATGTGGTGGTCGTGACGGGCACTGCCTCCGGCAAGACCCTGTGCTACAACATCCCGGTCATCGAGCGGCTCCTCGAGGACCCGACCGCCAAGGCGCTCTACTTGTTTCCGACGAAGGCGCTTGCGCAGGACCAATTCAAGGGACTCGTCCGGCTGGCGCAGCTCGAGCCCTCACTCGCTGAACTCGTACGAACCGGCACCTACGACGGCGACACGACCCGCCACACTCGCAGGAAGCTCAGGGACGAGGGGAACGTCATCCTCTCGAACCCGGACATGCTTCACGCGGGCATCCTCCCGTATCACGCCAAGTGGAACCGGTTCCTCAAGGATCTGAAGTACGTGGGGGTCGACGAGATCCACACGTACAGAGGCATCTTCGGTTCGAACGTCGCGAACGTGCTGCGCAGACTCCGGCGCGCGTGCGAGCACTACGGGGCGGAGCCACAGTTCATCTGCTCGAGCGCGACGATCGCCAACCCGAAGGAGTTGGCGGAGCGGCTCGTGGGCGAGCCGTTCGAGGTAGTCGACCGCGACGGGAGCCCCAGGGGCACGAAGCACTTCGTACTGTGGAACCCGCCGTACCTCGACTCCTCGAAGATGGAGCGCAGAAGCTCCAACGTCGAGGGCCACTGGCTCATGGCGCAGCTCATCGCCGAGGGGTTCCAAACGATCGCGTTCGGTCGAGCGCGCGTGGTGGCGGAGCTCATCTACCGCTACGCGAAGGACTCGCTCCGAAGGCTCAAGCCCGAGTACGCGGAGAAGATCAGATCGTACAGGGGCGGCTATCTTCCGGAGGAGCGTCGCGAGATCGAGCGGCAGCTCTTCTCCGGCGAGCTCATGGGTGTCGCGAGCACGAACGCGCTCGAACTCGGGATCGACGTCGGGAGCCTCGACGCCGCCGTCATCGTGGGGTTCCCGGGGACGATAGCGAGCGTGTGGCAGCAGGCGGGGCGCGCCGGCCGGGCGTCGGACGAGTCGCTCGCCGTGCTCGTCGGGTACAACGATCCCATCGACCAGTATCTCATGCGGAACGGCGACTACTTCTTCCGCCAGACACCCGAGAACGCGGTCGTCGACCCGGAGAACAAGTACATCCTCGCGAAGCACCTGCGGTGCGCGGCGTTCGAGCTCCCGCTGACCGAGAGGGACGAGAATCTCTTCGGCGAGATGACGGAGCCAATCGTGAACCTCCTCGAGGAACTCGAGGACCTGAAGGAGTTGGACGGACGGCACTACTGGTCTAGAGCGGAGTTCCCAGCGCGGTCGGTGAACCTGCGCACCGTTTCGGACGACACGTATGCCATCGTCGATGTAGCCCGCGACAACAGTGTCATCGGTGTGGTCGACGGGGTGTCGGCGTTGGAGCTCGTCTATCCCGAGGCGATCTATCTGCACGAGGGGGAGACGTACTTCGTGCGGGAACTCGACCTCGAGCAGAAGATCGCGTACGTCGAGAAGAAGGAGGTCGACTACTACACGCAGCCGGTCCTCGAGTCGGCCATCCGCATGGGTGAGGCGTCAGAGTCGAAGCGGTGGAACGGGAGCGACGTGTTCTTCGGCGACGCCACGGTGACGTGGGTGACGTCCGCGTTCAAGAAGATCAAGTTCTATGCTCTCGACTCGATCGGATGGTCGAACTTGGACCTTCCACCGTTCCACCTGGAGACGAAGTCGCTCTGGGTTGTGCCGTCGAAGGGCGTGATGGACGAGATCAGGTCACACGGCCGGAACCCGGTGGAGGGTCTGGTCGGTGTGCGGAACGTGGCGATATCAGTGCTCCCGCTCTTCTCGATGTGCGACCGGCGGGACATCGGCGGCATCGTCGATAGCAGCAACACCGGAAGTCCCACGATGTTCCTCTACGACAGGTTCCAGGGGGGCCTGGGGTTCGTGGAGACCGGATACAGGGAGGTGGAGGAACTTCTGAGAGGCTGCCTCGACCTGGTCTCTGCGTGCGACTGCGAGGACGGTTGTCCTTCGTGCGTGGGATTGCCCGTCCTTCGTCCCCCTATCCAACAGGATCCCGACGCCGCCGGCGGGTGGCCCATCCCGGACAAGGAGTCGGCCCGTCTCCTCCTTACCGCGATGATCGAGCACTAGCTCTGCCGCTTGGCAGGCCGCGCCGAAGATCTGGCGAGCGGAAGCGTCGGCGTTTTGCCCTACGGGCCGGCGGCCGTGGGACGTATAGTAGAGAGAAGGGCCGCTCATCAGCCTGGGCTGCTCATCGGTTCAGGCTGTTCGGAAGCACCCCCCGAGAGCAGACGACGCGCGCCTCAGGGTGCGCACCCCACGAGCGAGAGGAGTCGAGTCGCGGTGGACTGGATTCAAGATGACCCGGGACCGCGCGTGCTGGTTAAGCAAGCGGTTGTCGGGTTCGCGGCAGCGAACTGCTACATCATCGCGGACGAGGAATCGCGCGAAGCCGCCGTGATGGACCCGGGAACGGGTGATCCCGCAGAGGTGCAAGCCATCGTGGCGGAGGTAGAGGCCCTCGATCTCACCCTCAAGTACATCCTGAATACGCACGGTCACCCCGACCACATGTGGGGGAACGACCGCCTGAAGAGAGCCCTGGGTGGAGAAGTGCTCATTCACGGGCTCGACGGTTTCAAGCTCACGGACCCCGAGAGAAACGGCTCCACGCTCTTCGGGTTCTCCGTCCACGTGAGACCGGCCGACAGGTTCTTGAGCGACGGCGAGGTGTTCGAGATCGGCGGCGTCAAGCTCAAGGTGCTCCACACGCCGGGGCACAGCAGTGGGGGCGTCGCGTTTCTCGGAGACGGCATCGTGTTCACGGGCGATACTCTTTTCGCGGGTTCGATCGGTCGATCGGATCTCCCCTGCTCG
>JAUWRQ010000229.1 GCA_030610515.1 Candidatus Eiseniibacteriota bacterium
CCGCTCGTCGAGGGGCTGCCCGATCTGCTCTACGGCCAGTTCGCGAGCCACGAGTGCATCCAGAACCTGCCGGACGGCGCGACGGTCTACGTCGTGGACGACGCGGGCTGCCCGACGCTCGTCGAGTTCGGCTACGGCGACGGCTGGGTGATCATGACGACCCAGCCTCTCGAATGGAACTTCTACAACAACTGGTCGTGCGGTCAGGTGATGCCGCACGTCGTTGCCTACGTACTCGGCCTGCCCCTCGTGCACGACTTCGGCGACATCGTGAAGCCGGAGGAGAGAGGAAGGCCGGCAGGATCAGGCGGGGCGACCGGTCTGACCAGCGGGATGCGCTAGCCTGGACGGCGATTCCACTCCTTTGGTTCGCCGCGCTGCGTCCCCTGAGTTGGCCCGCCCCGCCCTCCAACCGAAGGGCGCCTGCGCACGTCCCCGGCACGACTCCGCCGGGGCGGCGGGCGCCCTTCCTCGCATCTGACACACGCAGGATCCCCCCCGGCGCCCAGCACCCACTGAGTGAGGCTCGGATCGGGAAAGGACTTGCACGCCGCCGACTATTTCGCTAATATCGACTCGCCGTCAGCCACGGGACCCCGAGCGGGGGGAGGCCCCGTTACGGGAGCCCGGCCGCGCGCCACCGAGTGGCGTCGGTCGCGCCCGAGACGGTGGCTGGCCGGACGACGATGTCTTTGTGGAATCAGTTGTTGGCAGACACCCCAGGGATTGTGTGGCCCGGGATGCGGCAAGGCTCCGGGCCCAAGCGGAAACGAGGTTCATCGCCATGGCGAGAAAACGCGTCGGTAACAAGAGGGAGCGGATCATCACAGCCGCTGCCAGCCTGTTCGGGGACAAGGGCTACCACAACACGACGACGGCCGAGATCGCCGAGGCCGCGAACGTGGCCGCCGGGACGATCTACATCTACTTCGCCAGCAAGGAGGAGCTCCTCGTCGCCGTCTTCGAAGAGTTCCTGAGCGCGCACATGGACCGGCTGCGCCAGGGGATAACCAGTCAGCAGGGACCGGAGGCGAAGCTGCGGAAGCTCCTGACGCTGGGACTCGAGCTCATGGAGAGCAACCCCGACAGCGCGAGGATTTTCCTGTCCCAGCTCAGACAGAGCACGACGATGATCAAGACTGTGGTGAAGCGCAGCAGCCGCGCATACAAGGACATCATCGAGGAGATCCTGGAGGAGGGAGTCCAGGAAGACGTCTGCCGGGAGATGCACACGGGCCACACGGCGAGCATGCTGTTCGGGGCCTTCCAGAGCGTGGTGCTCGACTGGGTCGCGGACGACTGCTCGTACCCGCTGACGGGTCTCGCCGATGAGCTGGCGAGCTTCGTTCTGAACGGGGTGTGCCGCCACGGCGTGCAGACGCCCGCTCAGGAGAGCACGTAGGATCGCGGCCACGCGCGCGCGGCCTGAGGACGGCCGTTCCGGCGGCGAGGGGGTCGGGCAGCGTGAGACGGCCCGCATGAGGGTCTGACGGCACGACGTCCGAAGACAGAGGGCAACACGCGAGCAACAACCCGACGCGGTCTCTTCGAAGAGGCCGCGTCGTTTCTTGTGGCGGTGTGTGCTCTTGAGGGTGCGCGTGCTCCCGGCCAAGCGGCCGCGCACGGGCGTCGGGTAGCTACGTGGCGAGGTCGGAGCGGATCTGCAGGTGGCTCATGACGTCGCGTCGCGTCACGATGCCGACGAGCTTCCCGTCCGCGAGCACCGGGAGCCTCCCGAGTCCCGAGGCGGACATCCTCTTCATGGCTGTGGGAACGTCCTCGTTCGGGGAGAGCGTGGTCTCCGGCGTCAGGGGTCGCATTGTGGAAGCGACCGACGTCGTCTCCCACTGCTCCCGGGGAACGTGCTTCACGTCCTTGATGGTGATGACGCCGACGGGTCGCTCCGCGTCGACGACGGGGTAGCAGCTGAAGTGGTGGTGCAGGAAGTACATGTCAACGAGTTCCGCCAGCGTGATCCGCGGCGGCACTGTGACGACCTCCGTCGTCATGAGCTCACCGACGCGAACACCGGCCAGTGTCTCCTTCATGACGACCTGGCGGTAGCTCGCATCGGCCGCCTGCCTCAGGAAGAGCGCGATGAAGATGAGCCACAGCCCGGGGATGATGTGGTTGCCCCAGAGGATCGTCAGGAGCCCCGCGATCACCAGGAGCCCCGCCAGCGCCTTCCCCGCGAGGCTCGCGATGTACGTGGCCTTCCTGAGGTTCTTGGTCGCGCCCCACAGCAGAGCGCGGAGGACGCGCCCGCCGTCGAGCGGGAGGCCTGGGAGCAGGTTGAAGCCGAGGAGAAACGTGTTCGCGATCGCGAGGTAGAGGATCGCGAGCCGGAGGCCGGGCCGTGGCGACCCGTCGCCCATGATGAGCACCGCGCCCCAGAAGAGCGCGGCCAGCACGAAGCTCGTCGCCGGACCCGCGAGCGCGATCCTGAGTTCGGTCTTGGGGTCCGACGGCTCCTTCGATATCTCGGCGACGCCGCCGAAGAGGAAGAGCGTGATTCGCCGGACGGGGATGCCCGAGAGGACGGCGACAACGCTGTGTGAGAGTTCGTGGACCAGAACGGAGGCGAAGAAGAAGAACGCCGTGATCACACCGAGGAGGAGATAACTTCCGGTCCCGCGCCCGGGCAGCACGCTCGGAAACCACCCGACGGTGAGCGTCCAGGCGATCAGCGCGACGATGAGAAACCAGCTGTAGTGCGCGACGATGCGGATGCCGAGAACGGAGAAGAGCGGGATGCCGCGCTGTCGCGTGAGCCAGAAGAGGCCCCGTCTTGGCTGCGTGTCTGCCATGCTGGCACACTATAGCCGAGGGCTGAACAGCGGTCAAGCCGTCCCTCCCTCGCGGCGTTCGCGCCTCCCGGAAGTGGCGACCGGCGTGGCGGTTGCCGTCACTCCTCGGTCCTCCCCGAACTCGGCTCAGGGCGCGCGGTCGCGCGCGGGCCCGCGGCTGCTGGCCATCCGGCGGCGATTGCGCTGAACACGTGCTGCTCCCGGGCGTCAGGTGAACGAGCAATCGCTAATGGACCTTTCCTTGACCGTGCCGCTATGTTGTGTTAGAATAGATACTTGGCGATGATTGACGTCCGCGTGACGGGTGACCACGCCGTCGTGCGGGACATGGGTACCCCGACGTCTGGTGTGTAAAGGAGGTTCCGGAATGCGCAAGCCAAGAGCGGCGGTACTGCTCTCCCTGGCGATCGTTCTCGTTATCGCAGTCCCGGGTCTGGCCCGTCGGGACGTGGCGGAGATGACGACGGCCGGGCTCATCAACGAAGCGTACAGTGCGCGGGCGATCGACCACACCGAGATGATTCTTCTCAAGGCGTACGCGGTCTACGCTTCGGACAGGCTGCCGCCCGAGTACGTTGGCGGCGTGAACGGCAAGTGCGGGGTGCCGTTCATCGATGAGATCGAGCGAGCGCTTCCCGAACTGCCGGAGGAGGTCGCGGGGGAGATCCGCGGACTTCGCGCCAGGCCGACGTGCATGACGTACATTGACACCGAGCGCTTCCGGATCCACTACG